>CALAHL010000001.1 GCA_937891725.1 uncultured Rhodospirillaceae bacterium
GGCCGGATTTTTCCGTTGTTTTCGAGGGTTATGCGGGAGGGGCTGAGCACTGGCCTCTGCGCCAGGAGGCCCGAAAGCAGTCTCTCAGGGTCGATATTCTCCGGACCTGATGACTGCGCGGTTTTGGTGTTCAGGTTGTAAGCGTCTGGACTTGTGATGTTTTTTCAAAAGAAGCCCTGCACATTTCGACGTCGGTCGCACTCGTTGTGACGGAACCGACGTCGAACGATGATTGTAATCAAGCACCTACTCTACGTTGCGGTTACGCCGCCTGCCGTCGATGAGAAGCAGGCCGGGGACGGGTCTCTGAACGTTTCAGTGAAGAAGTAAGGCCTACAACCCTTCGACCTGAATCCCATTTTCTGCCAGCCAACTCTTTCGCCATCGCCAGTCAGGAAGATGCTGCTCGACTTTTATCCAGAAGTTGACCGAATGGTCTGGAAATAGCCCATGGGCCAGCTCATGAATCACCACGTACTGGGCGATCCTCGGAGGCAGCAGAATGGCCTTCCAGTGAAAGGACACCCGGCCGCAACTACCGAATGATCCCCAGCGATAACCAAGATCTTGAACGTTGACCTCCTTGACGGACACGCCCATCCGGTTCGCTTGCTCGGTCACTTGTCGTTCAAACCAGTCCTGCGCCCGGCGGGTATACCAGCTTACCAAGATTTCCCGTCCACGATGCACAGATGCCTTGCGAAGGCAGAAGCGTCCGTTGCGAAGCGACAGATCCACCAGTTGGTTTTCCACAAGCCTGAGCCGGTAGCTTTTGCCCAAATACAGGAACCCCTCGCCATCAACGAATTCCTTGATCGGAGCCCTCTGTTGGAGCCTTGCCTTCTCTTCGATCTTGGTGTGGACCCAGAGTAGCTTTTCCTCAACGAACTCCACCAACTGCTGGTCTGCGGCCTGAGATGGCGCAATGATAGAAAGCGCGCCGGTCCGCTCGACCGTGATCTGCAAGGTCTTGCGCCGATCACTCCTATGCACCTCGAAAGAAAGGCCGTCGACCTCCAGCCTGTGATCACTGGTTCGAGTCTGCTTGCCGCCTGTTCTAATCGGTGAAAGCGGAAGGTGACGCATCACGCTGTCCTGAGCCTTTCATCGTTTGCCTTGGCTTGCTGTATCAACTGATCGGCAAGGCTTTCAGCATTGGCCACCGTGAACCCGCTCAGTCGCCGGTCAAAGATTATCTCGAATATTTCCGAGTGCAGATTTTCCTGATCCGCAAGCTTGAAGCTGCTCCAGATGGAACGGTTGGAGCCCACCTCCTCAATGATCCGGTCAACAATCTCTACGGTAATTTGGTGGATGGCCTGCAACTGGGCTGAGTCCGTTTCCGGCCCCGCTGCGCAAGCCTCAAGCACGGTCCGCAAGAAGGGTAGATAAATCTCGGGGATGTCAGGCGCTGTCCCGTCAGCGGGTGCGCCTTCGGAGCGAAGCTCATCGATAAGGGCTTGGAGTTGTTCGATGATCTGGTCCCACTGCTGGCCGAGCCCCTCCAGGATCTGCTTCAGGCGCTCCGACATCTTCTTGAAACGAACAGGGTCCGCTTCAAGGTTCTTGCGGATGTGCGACCGGATCGCATGCTCCATCTCCGACGCTTTGGCACGACTGCCGCTCGTCTGCCCAACATGGTTGTCAAAGTTCGCATCGGTCAGCTGAACCGGCGGGATCTTCGGGTCGATCCCTAAGGAGATCACATGGTCATCGATAAGCTTGCGGACCTTTGCCCCGACATCGGACCCAAGCGACATGACATCGCGATATCGGTTGCGCGCACGGGCATGGATATAGGCCAAGCGCTTCGCATCCTTGACGAAAGGAAGGCCTTCGGGACGTGGCAGGATGATTTCGAGCGAGGTCAGGAAGTCCTTGAGCTTGACCGTAAACTCGGCCCGAGCCTTCTCGGTCGCAAGGACTTTCAGGCAGCCCTCATCATCAGAAAGGTCTTCAAGGCCGGCCCTGCGGAAAATGTCGATGACCCGGATTTGGCGATCCCGCAGCACCGGAATCTGGTCATTGAGCCCGACCAGGGCGCCTTCGATATCCTCGTCCGCATATGCGGCCAACGCAGCCTTCAGGTGATGTGCCACCCCGAAATAATCCACGACGATGCCGCAGGACTTGCCGAAGCCTGTCCGGTTGACCCGGGCGATGGCCTGCAAGAGTTCGGCTTCGCGGATCGACCGGTCCAGATACATCACCCCCTCAATGGGGGCGTCGAACCCGGTCAACAGCATGGATTTGACGATCAGGAACGCCAGCGGATCGGTCTTGGCCGGGTCCTTGTGGAACAGGGGTTTCTTGAACCGCTTGATCCGGGCTTCCTGAGCATGTCCGTCCGTCCATTGCCGCCAGGTCGGGTCATCGTTATTGCCGCCCGACATCACCGGTGCAAACTCGATCCGCGCCAGCGTGTCGCGATACCGCCAAGCCTGGACGAGGGCCTGCGTCACCGGCGGCTTGGTGCACAGCACCTCATCGTCCATTGCCTTGTCGTAATCAGACAGCGCGGCCGCCTGCGCCAGCAACTCATCCCGCGCCTCCAGAAACGCAGCATGGTAGCGGATCACGGCGAGGCGGCTATAGGCCACGACCTGCGCCTTGTAGCCGTTGGGCAGCAGGTTCGTCACATAGTGCCGCAGCATGTCGCGGGCCTTTTCCGCGATCAGTGCGGGCGCCTCGAGGATGTTGCCCTTGGTCGCATATTTCTTGCGGATCGCCTCCAATTCGTCCTCGGTCCGGTCGCGGAACATGTCCTCGAACAACCCGTCCAGCGTGGCGCCGTCCTTCACCGCGCCCTCGGCCGTTCGCCCCTCATAAAGGACCGGCACCGTCGCCCCGTCGGCCTCGGCCTCCTTGATCGTATACCGGTCGATGAAATCGCCGAAGATCTGCGCCGTCCGCTTCTTTTCACCCATGATGATCGGCGTGCCGG
>CALAHL010000002.1 GCA_937891725.1 uncultured Rhodospirillaceae bacterium
GGCGGAGGTGTTCGTCGCAATGGGCCATGTGCCCTGGTCGGAGGCCGAGGTGCGCGCCAACGCCAAGCACTCCATGCGGGACACGTTCCCGAAGCTTTTCGGGGATCGGGCGGAGGAGGCGGGCCAGCTGTTTTATACCGCCTTTGCACGCGATCATCTTGCGACCGTAACGCCGCTGCCCGGCGCCTTCGATTTGCTCGATCATCTGCACCGCGCCAGAGTGCCGATGGCCTTGGTCAGCAACAAGAATGGCAAATATCTGCGCGCGGAAGCGGCGCATCTGGGCTGGGACGTGATGTTTCACCGTCTGGTCGGTGCCACCGACGCGCCCCGCGACAAACCGGAGACGGATGCGGTGCTGATGGCGCTCGACGGAACCGGACTCGCGGCGACCGACGATGTCTGGTTCGTCGGCGACAGCGCGATCGATATGCTCTGCGCTCACCGGTGCGGCTGTGTCCCGATCCTGCTGCATCCGGAGGACCCGCATCCCGAGGACCTGAGCGCCGCACCGCCGCGCATACATCTCTCCGGATGTGTTGAACTGCTTCAAAGACTCAGTATTTGATAAACGCTGCCAATGCGTTATATGTGTAGATATTCTTCTCGCATGTGCGAGATGAATTGGCTGGGATTGGCCAGCCGCGCACAGTTAAAAACTGCGCGTCTAAA
Source organism: uncultured Rhodospirillaceae bacterium (assembly GCA_937891725.1). GTDB lineage: Bacteria > Pseudomonadota > Alphaproteobacteria > Thalassobaculales > Thalassobaculaceae > JANSYC01. Next base: position 673 of record CALAHL010000002.1, read on the forward strand.
AGGAAGAGGGTAGGACAATGGCCGCTGAAAAGAGCCAAAGTGTGCAGGACGTGTTCCTGAACAAGATCCGGAAAGATAAGACCCCCGTGACTATTTTCCTGGTGAACGGAGTCAAGCTGCAGGGCATCGTGACGTGGTTCGATAACTTTTGCGTGCTGCTCCGTCGTGACGCGCATTCGCAATTGGTCTATAAGCACGCGATCTCGACCATCATGCCGTCACAACCGGTCCAGCTTTTCGATCCGAAGGAGGATGGTGAGGAGTAGGGGGAACCCGTCTCCGCCATCAAGACTTGAACACATACGAAACCGCCGCCCAGCAAACGCGGGCGCTTGTCATTCACCCGCGTCTCAAACTCCCACCCGCCAGTGGTGGGGCGGGAGAATTGCGCGATCCGGAAGCCCGGCTTGAAGAGGCCATCGGGCTGGCGCTCGCGATTGAATTGGATGTGGTCGGCTCCGAGGTCATGACCGTCAACCGGCCGCGCCCCAGCACGCTGATCGGCGGCGGGCAGATCGAACGGCTCGGCCCGATGATGGAGGGCCTGGAGATCGACGTCCTGGTGGTCGACGCCGCCTTGACGCCGATCCAGCAGCGCAATCTGGAGCGCGAGTGCAAGGTCAAGGTCATCGACCGGACCCAACTGATTCTTGAAATCTTCGGCGCCCGGGCCCGCACCCATGAAGGCCGGCTGCAGGTCGAACTCGCCTCCCTCAGTTTTCAGCGCTCCCGGCTGGTTCGCTCCTGGACCCACTTGGAGCGGCAGCGCGGTGGAGCAGGTTTCCTCGGTGGTCCCGGCGAGCGCCAGATCGAGCTCGATCGTCGCCTGATCGATG
>CALAHL010000003.1 GCA_937891725.1 uncultured Rhodospirillaceae bacterium
CTGTACCGCTTGGCGCTCAACAACGGTGACATCACGGTGGAGGCCAGCGTCGACGCGCGGGGAATTTGGTCCTCCGTCCTGCAATCCCCACCCACCTGGTCGAAGGTGATGGAGCCTGATCTGTTGGACACGCTGCTGGCGGCGTTCGGGTGGAGCCAGGCGGATCTTGATCCGCGGATTCCGCCTCATGTGGCCCATGCCGGAGCGACCCATGCCGTCCTCGCCCTGCGGGATCGGGCTGTCTTGCGCGATATGGCCTATGATTTCGATCCGATGCGGGAACTGATGCTGGCCGAGGGATTGGTCACGGTCGCTCTGGTCTGGGTTGAGAGCGAGACCCGGTTTCACGTCCGGAACCCGTTCGCCTTCGGTGGGGTCTATGAGGACCCCGCGACCGGAGCTGCAGCCGCCGCCTTTGGCGGCTTGCTTCGGGATATCGCGTGGCCGTCCGTCACCGGCGGAGGTGCCTTCGAGATCATCCAGGGTGAGGACATGGGAGTTCCCTCCCGCCTGACGATCGAGGTCACGCCCGAGATTGGCGCCAGCATCCGCGTCGCTGGCGCGACCCGGCCGATTGTCGTCTGAAGTTTCAAAGATCCCAGAGCGGCGGCAGCCATCTCAGGGCTCCAGCCGAAGGGAATGGCTCGTCTCCCTCGGGGTGGCCGGAATCGTGCGGGTGCGGCCGGCGGCCCAGTCCGCCTGCCAACTGACGTAGAATTTCGAGAACAGGTTGCCCGACGCGCCGACCGCCGGCGAGAACAGGGACGCGTCGAGATCGGCCAGATCGTAGACCACTCGGAGCCCGGCACCGTGGCGGTGGCGGAACGGATCGTCCTCGGGGCCGCCCCAGCTGCCGCGCGAGATGGTGTAGTCGCCGCCGCCGGTGGGGGAGATCGCGATCAACTTGTCGCCGAGCCAGGGGATGCGGCCCCAGATCTGATGCTCGAACCGGGCCTTGTGCAGATCGCCCCACTTCCAGTCGCCGGTGCCCGCCAAGCGTTGAATGTCTGAGATGGCGGCGGTCAGGCTGTCGCGGATGATCTGCTGGCAGGTTTCCTTTCCGTCCGTTGTCTTGTCGTCGCA
>CALAHL010000004.1 GCA_937891725.1 uncultured Rhodospirillaceae bacterium
GCTGATGGACGCGCCGGGGATTCGGGAAGAGCTGTACGACATGGCCCGTAGACTCGCGACCGTCGGCTATCTGGTGCTGCTGCCGAACCTGTACTACCGGGCCGGACGCGATACGAAATACGGCCCCGACGTTCTGACCAAGGGCAGCGCCGACCACACGGCCATGCGGGCGATCCGCACCAAGATGACGATCCCTCCGGTGATGGAGGATGTCGCCTCGATGCTGGCGTTCCTGGACAGCCACCCCGACGCCCGACCCGGTCCGGTCGGCGTTCATGGCTACTGTATGAGTGGCCCTTATGCGCTGGCTGCTGCCGCCCGCTATCCCGATCGCGTGGCGGCTGCCGCCTCGTTCTACGGAACATGGCTGGTCAGCGACGCGGAGGAAAGTCCGCACCTGACGCTGTCCAGGGCCAAGGGGGAGCTCTACATCGGCTGTGCCGAGCATGACGATCTGGCTCCGCTGCCGATGGTGGCGGAGCTGAAGTCTCTGTTCGATGCATCGGGGGCCAAGGGCGAGTTGGAGATCTACCCCGGCGTCCACCACGGCTTCGGCTTTCCGAAGCGCGAGGTCTATGACAAACCCGCCGCCGAGACCCATTGGCAACGCCTGATCGCCCTCTACACCCGAAACCTGAAGGCTTCGTCATGAAAACTACCCAGATCCTGCTGACCGAACGCCCGGTCGGCGCCCCTACGGTCGAGACCTTTCGGATGGCCGAGACCGAACTGCCGGCGCTCAAGGACGGCGAGGTTCTGCTGCGGGTGATCTACCTCTCCCTCGACCCCTACATGCGCGGCCGGATGAGCGATGCGCGGTCCTACGCCGCCCCGGTCGAGGTCGGCGGCCTGATGGGGGGCGGCACGGTCTGCGAGGTGATCGAGAGCAAAAACCCGAAGCACAAGACCGGCAGCTTCGTGCAGTCCATGTCCGGCTGGCAGAGCCATGCGATCTCCGACGGCGCGGATCTGCGGCGACTGGACCCCGCCGACGCGCCGATCTCGACCTCGGTCGGTGTGCTGGGCATGCCGGGGCTGACGGCCTATGTCGGACTGCTCGACATCGGCGAGCCCAAGGAGGGGGAAACGGTCGTGGTGTCCGCCGCCTCCGGTGCGGTGGGTTCGGTCGTCGGACAGCTCGCAAAGATCAGAGGCGCACGCGCGGTCGGCGTCGCCGGCTCTCCCGAGAAGGTGGCGTTCGTGACGGCCGAACTCGGCTTCGACGCCTGCGTCAGCCACCGGTCCGCAACTCTCGCCCAGGATTTGGCCGCCGCCTGTCCGAAAGGGGCCGACGTCTATTTCGAGAACGTCGGCGGTGCGACTCTGGACGCAGTCCTGCCATTGATGAACCCGTTTGGGAGGATGCCGGTCTGCGGGATGATCTCGCTCTACAACGCCACCTCGATGGACGAAGGCCCGGCCCGTGCCAGGCTGATGCGTCAGATCCTGACAGACCGGCTGAAGGTCCAGGGTTTCATCGTTACCGACCGCTGGAACCGGTTTCCGGATTTCATCAAGGAGGTCGGCGGTTATATCCGGGACGGCAAGCTCAAATACCGGGAAAGCATAACGGACGGGCTGGAGAATGCACCGTCCGCATTCATCGGCCTGCTGCAGGGCGAAAACTTCGGCAAACAGCTCGTTCGGGTCAGCGCGGACCCGACCCGGGAATAAGATGCAGCGGTATGGCGCGTTGGGGTACGGATAGGCCCTTCGACAGGCTCAGGACGATAAAGCGATCTGCTCGCCGGCCTGTGTGAAAACCGGCTGAAACCCCACCGCATCTGATTCCGTCTGTCCTTCTGGCGGTCTGGCGCCCGACCGGCTTATCGCCCTGAGCCTGTCGAAGGGCGCAGCGGAGCATGCGAATCTAGACGTGCTCCGGCCGGAAGCGCTGGAGCCAGTCGGGAATGACACTGTCGGTCCAGGCGTTGAGGCGCTGCTGATTGCGGGAGATCAGCACGCCCAGCGCCACGATCGCAATGCCGATCACGCCGAGCGCCAGAGTGAACAGGATTTGGTCCTCGAAGTGTTCATAGGACAGGTAACCGACATAACCGATCACCCCGAACGCACCGAACACCATGAATGTGCGACGGCGCAGGAACACGCCGTCGGCGATCAGTCCCAGATTGATGATGAAGTATCCGAATTTGGCGAGTTCGCTGCCGCTGTCCATTGAGCTGAGCCCGCCCCAGAACGCCAGCAGACCGGACAGGTAGAGCCAGAACGCGAAATCGCGCTTGAACCGCAGATCGACGACATAGGCCACGACCAGAACGGCCAGTCCGAACCACACGGACACCAACTGCCGTTCTTCCCAAGCCCATTCGGCTTCGGGGTAAAGGATCGGCGTCAGGTCCATCGACATGTACCAGAGCACGAATGCGATCGGCGCCGTCAGGAACGGAAAACGATAAATCGCCAGCGCCAGCGACGCGGTCACGATCGTCGCAAGCTCCATCACAAACCAGCCGCTCCGGATCCAGCTGTCGAAATCCCGGTACTCGCCCGGGTCCTCGAAGGCCCAAAGCCCGAATTCCCGTTGAATGCCGTACACCACGACCGGCGTCAGCGAGACCGCCATTGAGACCAGCAGTCCCACCGGGGCCGTCACCCGCCCTTCCCGCGCCCGCAACCATTCTGCCACGCCCACGAAGATCGCCGCATAAGCGAGCCCAAGGCCGACAATGCCGAGCCCGCTCAGACTGTCCCACTGGCTGGCACCGAGCAGCCCCATCCCAAGGATGGAGATCAGTGCACCGAAATAATAGAGCACATGGACCGTATCGAACCGGGATTGTCCAGCCTGCCCACGCTCCAGATTGGCCCATAGTGCCGCCGCACTCTCGGTCTCGATCCCCGTCTCTGCGGCGGCGCTCAAGAGCTCAGAGCGGTTGATCTTAAGGGTCATGATGCTCCGTTACCGGTGATTTTTCGATCTACGTGGAAACCGAGAGTACGCCGATACCGGCCGGTTGTCCGGACCAACACAGCAAGCCCCTCCCCGCCAGACACGTCGCCAGCAAAGATGCCGGCTGCGGTGATCGCGGCGAATGATCGAG
>CALAHL010000005.1 GCA_937891725.1 uncultured Rhodospirillaceae bacterium
GACAAAGCCGCCAAGCCGATCCGCTCCAGGTGGTGCGCAAGATGCGTCCACCCCTCCAAGCGATCGGCATAGCTAGGCGCATCTTCGCAACCGATCAGACGCGCAAGGGTGTCCGGTGTCTCCCGGTTTCGGACCGCTTGGACAATCCTCCGCTGAAGCGCGCCAAACACGTCGATCCGAAGCGCCGAGACAGGCAGATGGATCGCTTGCGCACCCAGCACCCGCAGAACTTCCATCTGCTCGGTCTCACGACGGTTCAGGAATTTCACCCGATCGGCCGGCTCCTCCGATAGCCGGTCCATCGGCTCGATCGGCGCCTCATGACATTCCAGCGCGTCCAGAACCGCGTCCGGGTCAACCTCGCCGGCCGCCCGATCGGAGCCGATCGTGGCAGCCCGGTCCAATTCACGGCACAAGAGGCCCGCCTCGAACGCCGATCGAAATCGGGCAACCTGCTCCGCGGCCCGCTGGTAGGTCCGGATGTCCTCATCCGCACTATCATTGGTCTCGGCAGGGCGACCTGCCACGGGACCAGACTCAGACGCTGTCACATCGTCCGCCATCCAATATGACAGCACGAAGGCATCATCCACGTCCTCCAGCCGGAAGGACCCGCCGGAGCGACGTGCCAAGTGTTGCACAAGCCGCTGAAACACGCGCTGAGCATGCGCAGACGGCAAGTGCGTCTTGAGCCGGTCATACATCGCGCGGGAGAGGGCGTTGGAGGTTGGCCCGCAGGCATCTAATCGGAACGGAGCATCCCGCAGCGAGGCCAGCGCCTCGTCGACCGTCTGATAGCCGAGTTCCGTCACCAGAAACTCCAGCAAAGCCGCCAAGAACGGCATCCGTCCGTAGCTGATCGTGAAGGGCCGGTCCTCGTAGTTCAGAGTGACGCCGCCGTCCTCCAGGCCGATGCCCGACCCGAGACCGCGTCCGCGACGGGAGGCCTCTTCCAACACACCGCGAAAGGCGGCCGCGCGGGCAACCTGAAGGCCGAAGAAAAATCCGGTCCACCCATGTCGGCCACCAGCGCGCTCCGCGACACGCACCAGATGGCACAGTTCCATCAATGGTCGACCGTAGGCCCTGGCAGAGATGATCTGCGCGAGGCGGGCCATGACGCGCGGACCATATTTGGGACCTGCCCCGAGATCGGTATCGGCGACCGTTCGAAAAGCCTGTTCCAACGCCACCTTGCGCCCGGCGCTGAGAGCCGGATGTTCAGCAAATACGGGTTCCAAGAAACGCACACTCCTGGGTGTAAGCTCCCCTGAGAACGCTATCGAAAGTCGTGACGCATCGCACGCATTTCCGACATGACCCATCATCAACTTCCTCGAAGGAGCGCCCGGAACCTGGATTCGCGGATCTCGATCACCTCCAGCAGGCCGGTCGACCCACCCACGCGGCCCGACAATCCGAGACGCGTTTCCCGGTCTGAGGCCGAAGAATCGGCATCCGGCCGGTCTTGGTCCATCGGGTCCCGTCCGCCCGGGTCTCTGACCTCCAGGTCCCTGCGGGCCTGAAGGCGGCGATCATAGGGTCGGCCCAGAGCTTGCTCGGCCTCCGACAACGGGCGCCAATCGCGTATCCCGGGCTCAACCTGCACTCGGCCGTGGGCCTGCGCGAGATCGGGAAACCGCGGGTGATCG
>CALAHL010000006.1 GCA_937891725.1 uncultured Rhodospirillaceae bacterium
TCGGGGCTGCCGGCTGCGTATGGCGGGCGTCCTTGATCGCTTTAGAACTCCCGCCCGCTTGTGGTGAGGCAGCCGAATGACAGGACTGAGGTGACCCTGCCGTATGCCGAAACCGATCATCGGAGCCAACCTGGCCCAAAGTTGCCGTAAGGCGTAAAAGATCACGGGTCTCGTTGCGCGTTAGTTCACACGAATCTTCACCACCGTTGCGTACCCAGTGCCTGTCATTGCTTCTTGGATTTTCGGACCGAGCGAGCCGTTCTGGGATGCGCACGCCGCAGATAGGCAGCGAAGGAGCGCTCATCGTCGTCCTCGAACACGGGGCCTGCGGCCACACTCCCCATCCGGTCAACGCGAAAGACACGAAAATCGCGCCGGGTGGTGCACCATGAGACCAGCAGCCATCCTTCTGAAAACGCCCAGAGCGCGAGCGGTCTGACGGATCGGGTGGTGGTGGAGCCGACGCGATCCTCGTACCGGAAGGACACCTCGCGCTTTTGCCGCAAAGCCATGCGCAGCAATTCGCCATGCCTCGCCAATCGCCGCTCCGGTCGCTGGCTGGCGCGCAACGGCCTGTTGAGCGCGCCGCCTGGCACAACGCCCATCCATGCCGTCTCTATTTTGGCGTGAGCGGCCCGCGCCGCGGCAGTCAATGCCTTGTCACCAACCTGCTCGACATAGGCGAGACCCAAGGCCAAAGCCTCCAATTCATCATTGCCAAAAGTAAGTGGCGGCAAATCGAGTTTGCCGCGCACAGCGTATCCTATGCCTGCCGCGCCTTCGATCGGTAGGCCCTGAGCCTGCAAAGCGGCGATGTCGCGGTAGACCGTGCGCGGCGTCACTTCCAGAGCCGCAGCGAGATCCTCCGCCCGCATGATCGGCCTGGACCGCAAGAGGGCGACGAGTTCAAACAGCCGATCAGCGCGCCGCATGCCAACACTCCTGACAGGACGATGTCAGGAGGCGCGCGCTATAGCAAGTGCTTTGGAGGCAGCCATGATCCCATCGGTGCTCGATCAATTCCAAACACCGCGCTGCGCGGAACTTCTCGGTTTCGACCTCGTCGAGGCCGACACGACGACCGGCCGCGTGAAGGTGCGCTTCGCGGCACGGTCGGACTTTTGCAACGCGTCTGGCGCCATTCAGGGCGGAATGATCGCGGCAATGCTGGATGACGCGATGGGGCCTGCAGTCCTGATAAAGACCAATGCAGAGATGTTTCCGTCCACGATCGCCATGACGATCACATATCTGGCGCCGGCTCGCCCGGGCGAACTCATGGCCGAGGCGCGCGTCATTCAACTCGGCAAATCAATCGGCAACCTCGAAGCCGAATTGCGAAACGCCGATGGCGACCTCATCGCGCGCGCCTGCGCCAGTGTGCGATTGACGGCGATGGAGAAGGCGACCGTGCCAAGAGATCGCTCAAATTCATGACAAAACGGGGTGAGCAGAGGCACGTATTGCTCTTCGCCGATCAACATTGAGGACAACCATGAAGCATGCATTCTTCGACAACCTCGTCATGCTCGCCGAGTTGGCGATCAAACCAGACAGGCTTGAGGAATTCCTCGACTACACCGTGGAAAACCTGAAAGTGAGCAGGTCTTATCCCGGTAACATCGCCTTTGACATCTTGTTCGATGAAGCCCAACCTCACTTGGTGCGTTTTTACGAAGTCTGGGAATCGCCAGCTGCCCAGCAAGCCTATATGGCGTGGCGTGTCCAAGTGGGCGATCTGACAAAGGTACTGTCATTCCTAGCCGACACACCCAAGTTCATCACCCTGCGGAGCATCGCGGATCCCAATCAGCCAGATCGATAGTCGAGTCGGATGCCGCGGTTTCAGCGCCGGCACCGCCCGGACGAAGTTTGAGTTCTCGCGGAGAAGCCGAAACGGCTCCTTCCGGCGAACTCCAGCTTGGCGGCGGGGGCGCAGCCGGATGACTGGACCGAGGCGACCCTGCCAGACGCCGAAATCGATCATCGGAGCCGACCTGGCCCCTTTTTGCCGGTCGGTCGTTCGTGCGTACGTGCGAGTAGTTTCGATATCGGCGGGCTCGTCACACCTCAAGCCATGGACTATGCAAGGGGCATACTCTCGAAATGAAGAGGAGGCCGTAAGGGCCCAGGGCAGGTAGGTTTAATCGTGATTACGTTGCGCGCGTTTATGGACGAATCGGGCACCCACGATCAGTCACCAATCCTGCTCATAGCAGGTGTTGTTTCCACAAAGGGGAAGTGGCGGATATTTGACAAAAAGTGGCGTGAAGTGCTCGCTGACCACAGTGTTGATTTTGTCCATGGTAAGGACCTCAGGAAATCCACGGGCGCCTTTTTTGGTTGGTCTGACGCCAAACAAAATGACTTCAGCTCCCGCCTTTTAGACATATCCTATCGCTATGTTGGGTTTGGCCTAACGATGCGATTGGACCGCAACGATTTCAAAGAAGTGTATCGGGAGGGCGAACGCCCTAGGAAACTTCAACTGCAGAGCGCCTACGGGTTGTTGTTCAGAGCTTGGGTGGAGCAGGCGCGTCGGATTGCAAACGAACTTTACGCCGATCAGGCCGCTTCCGGCATTTATGTGATGCTTGAAGAGGGGCCGAAGGCAGGGGCGGCAATGGATGTGTTTCGAGACATGCGCAACGCGCAAACAATCGCTGACGGAATCCCTCTGAAAGGGTTTGCAATTGGCGATAAAAGCTACCCCGGTTTGCAGCTTGCCGACATGACCGCGCATCGCGGCTGGATTGCCGAGAAACGCGAGGACACCAAATTTCACAAACTTGAAGAGCCGGTATCTGTTCGTGATGTGAAGCGTCGGATTGGTGAGCCTATGGCCGTGTATCGCCTCCAGCTGGATCGAGAGTTCCTCGCCGCTGTCAAAGAGGGAATACTAGCTGAAGATGCATGGCGAATTGAGTATGGTCGTCGAAAAGCTAGCGGTGAAATCTGATCACTGTATCCCCGACGAGTGTATGGCCCCTAGATTTGAAGACGCCTTCTTCCCTAAATTTGAGGGAGAGGACTAGATTGTTAACGGCTGTTTCCGGCGATCTCTGGCCTGGTGCTGGTGATAGGAACGAACGCCAGGACTGAGGCGACTCTGCCGGATGCTGAACCAGATGATTGGAGCCGACCTGGCCCCAAGCTGCCTGTCGCTACAGGCCCTCCGGCAGAGGTGGTCTGGACCAATTGAAGCGGCGTGAGGGGGGGATACCCAG
>CALAHL010000007.1 GCA_937891725.1 uncultured Rhodospirillaceae bacterium
TGTGCCGGTCGTTGGTGAAGATTTCGTCGAATCCGTTCTCCGCCGCGCAGGAAAGGTTTAGGGCATCTGCGGCGCGCCGAAACACTTTGGCGGATGAGTCATCCTAGCGCTTCTGCGCCAAGCGGGCGTCACCGCCGATCTGCACCTCATGGAGGGCGCCTCGCACTTCACCTACTTCGTCGATCCCTTTGCCCCCGAGTCGCAGCACATCTTCGCCCAGATGTCGCTGTTCTTCGACGCGCATCTCGGAAGTTGAGCAGGCAATTAGCTCTTGCTCCTCTGCTTGGACAGGCCAAAACTGACTTCATGAGCAAGGCGAACTCACTTCTCGTTTGTTTCACGCTGGTCGTTTTTTCTAGCGGGCTGGCCACCATCTGTCGGGCAGACACGGTCTATGCGGTCAGTTTCTCCACCGGTGAGCTCATCAGCTATCAATCGCAAGATCCCGTCGGCACGAGGGGTACTCTCCTGCCGGGCGGGTCTCTCGTCAGCCCGGGCGCCCTCACGCTGGGACCCGACGGCGACCTCTACATCGGCGAGGATGGCGACGGTTCCACGTTCGCACCCAGGATCTCGAAATTCGAAATTTCCACTCTGACCCTTTCTACCGTTTATCCCTTTGGCAGCTTTGAGGTGTTTCCGGGCAGCCTCGTTTTCCAAGGCAACGACCTGCTCATCGGACGAAATCCGTTCTTCGGCAACACCGGCCCGATCGTCAAGCTGGCCAACGCCACCGGCGGTCCGCTCGCCCTCAGCGACTACACCTCCGGGGGATCGTTGGCCAGCAGCCCGGGCCTCGCCCTCGCTGCCGACGGCAGCCTTTACGTCAGCGATCAGACCTACATCTTCGGATCCGGCATCGCGTCGGGACCGGTCAAGCGTTTCGATGCCACCGGGGCCTACGTCGGGGAAGTGATTGCCGACGGTGCCTCGGGCCTGGCTGGCCCCACGGGCCTCGCCATCAACGGAAACATCCTCTACACCGCGAGCGTGATGAGCGGAACGATCCTGCAAACCGACCTAACGACCGACGTCACAACTGCGTTCGCGACGACCGGCAGTCCGTTTGAAGTCGGCCCCCTCGCCTTGCTTCCCGATGGAAACCTGCTCGCCGGCAGCCCCTCGGGCAACGGCAACATCTACCGCTTCGCCGCCGATGGAACTCTCCTCGACACCTACGCTTCCGGCCTCGGCCAGATTGGAGGCATCGCCACAGTCCCGGAGCCCGGAACCGCCTATCTCGCAGCGTTCGGCTTGTCCGTCGGGGCTTGGTTCCTGCGCCGCCGCCGACGTTAAAATCTCCGGCCTATCACGCCGGTTGCAGAAAGGTTGCCGACTTTATCTTTCCGGGCACGGACGAGTGGCTCGCTCGTCCGCTCTATTTCCCGCTGCCACGCGAAACGAGTGTCTCCGCCATCCGGAAGGCCGCCCTCGCCACGGCCATCGAATTCGTTGATATCGCCGGTTTGGTCAAAGGCGCCAGCCAAGGCGAAGGCCTCGGCAACCAATTCCTCAGCCACATCCGTGAAGTCGACGCCATCGTGCAAGTCGTCCGCTGCTTCGAAAACGAAGACATCCACCACGTGGCTGGCACGATGGACCCCGTCCGTGACATCGAAGTCATCAACACGGAACTCATCCTCGCCGACATGACCGCCCTCGAGAAACGCAAAGACAAACTGGCCAAAAACGCCCGCGGCGGCGACGCCCAAGCCAAGGCCGAACTCGCCCTGCTCGAAAAAATCCTGCCCCAACTCAACCAAGGTAAGCCCGCCATCATCCTCGACCTCAGCGCCGACGAACGCGCCTTGCTCAAAGGATTTTTCCTCCTCAGCGCCAAACCGGTCATCTTCGCCTGCAACGTGCAAGAGAGCGACCTGGTCAACCTTTCCCCCGACTCCCCCGCCGGAAAGCACGTCGAAACGGTTCGCCAATACGCCGCCGATCACTTGGGCACCGAAGCCACCGTGATCAGCGCGCAAATCGAAAGCGAACTGATCGACCTCTCGCCCGAAGAATGCCAAGACTACCTGCAAAGCCTCGGACTCGAGGAAAGCGGGGTCGGCGAACTGATCAAAAAAGTCTACACCTTGCTCGGACTGCGCACCTACCTGACCACCGGACCAAAGGAAACCCGCGCCTGGACCATCCGCGCCGGCGACAAAGCCCCCGCCGCGGCTGGCGTCATCCACAGCGATTTCGAGCGCGGCTTCATCGCCGCCGAAACCATCGCGTTCAACGATCTCATCACCCTCGGCACCCAAGCCAAAGCCCGCGAAGCCGGCAAGCTCCGCATCGAAGGCAAAGAATACACCGTCCAAGACGGCGACGTCATAGAGTTCCGCTTCAATGTCTGAACGCGGCGCTACGCCATCAGATTGCGTCCATCTAATCCGAACGCCGCACAAGCAGCCAGCATGTGCCGGTCGTTGGTGAAGATTTCGTCGAATCCGTTCTCCGCCGCGCAGGAAAGATGCATGGCGTCGGCGGCGCGAAGCAACACTTTGGTTGATAGGTTGTCATAGCGCTTCTGCGCCAAAGCCAAAACGGGCGAAGTGAGCGGTAGCCATGTCCACACTCCTTGGTCCAGATCGGATGCGAACTGCCGCATGACCACGCCGTATTGACGTGAGTTGAGCCGTTTCTCCCGCAAGTGACGGTGAAAAACAGCAGCGAGTTCCACCTTTCCGATTTCGCAGCAGGCGATGCGCCCGGCTTCAAGCGCGTGCTCCCGGACACGTTCGCTGTCCGGTTCGCGCAGGTAGCACTTGGCCAAATAAGCTGTGTCGTAATAGGTCAGCGCCTGTCCTCCTCGAGCAGATGCGCCGAATCGACGGACAATTCGGGCAAGCTGTTGAATCCGCGCACCAGCTTCCGTTGCGAGAACTCAACTCCTGCCTCTTCCTCAGCCGGCAAAAGGCGCGCGGCCGGTCGCCCGCGATCGAGAACGAGCAGACCGCGTTTCCCCCGCGCCGCGGCTCGAACCCACTGCCCAGTCTTCATGTGCAACTCGCGGATCGTGATGGTCGTCATATGTGCACAATGTGTCACATAGGGCCGCCTGTCAAACCTATCAGCTCCCAAGCCAAAGCCCGCGAAGCCGGCAAGCCCCGCATCGAAGGCAAGGAGTACGTCGTCCGAGACGGCGACGTCATCGAGTTCCACTTCAACGTGTAGCAACGAATACGCTCGTCACGGCAGACCGCGCAAAAGCCCAGCACTCCCAGCCCTGACGATGTCGTCGGAGCCATCCCGCTGTAACCGCGTCACCCGCGCCAACGCGGCTCAAGGGAGGCAAGCAGGGGTTGCGCAGCTATCTCAGCTCGGGTAGCTGGAAAACATGTAGCGGCGCCGGCTGTTGTACCAAACCCGAAAGGTTATGGACTTTACCTCTTAA
>CALAHL010000008.1 GCA_937891725.1 uncultured Rhodospirillaceae bacterium
CCCTCAGTCAGCCGACAACACCTAACCGTAGATCTGGGCCCGTTCTATGTAATGACCCCTATAAGCCAAACTCACGCCTCAAAACTGCACGAAATTGCCGTAACACGATACTTGCAATCGAAATCGGTTGGCTTGCGGTTCGAACTGTCCCAACTTGCATAACCATCGCTGTGTGCAGCGTATTGGATTGAGCAGCCGGCGCCCAAATCGTTCGGCTCTGCGCGATGTCAGGCACCATGCGATTTCTGCTCTCGGCCGCTGCCGGCCCGCTCACATTGCCCGCTACCCGCCATGTCGCAATCGGACCTCCGTAGTCACTGGTAAGTGCCGGCTCTGAAATCTCGGATGCTGCTCCGATGTCGACACGAGTCAGGATTACATCGATGGGCTCAAGCATTGGCCCGCGAGGCCAGAAGGTGCCTTTGGATCCGACAGCCAAGCGGCCCTGATCCCGTTCCGAAATATAGGCGACGAAACGCGCTCCAGCCGCAGGGTTCACGATCCGGCTCAACGGCTGGCCCTGGGCGATCCACGTCCCCGGACGCAACTCCCCAGCTACCAAATCTTGCACGCCGCCGATCGGAGCCGTGACGCGTAAGTCGCTCAACCGTCTTTCAGCGACGTCCATCTGACGCTGAGTGGTGGCGATCTGAGCCTCGAGTATCACACTCCGACCGCGTCGCTCATCATCCAGCTGTTCGCTGTCCCGTTGGGCCTGCAACGCCGCCAATCTTTGGGTCAACCGCTCCTGCTCGAACAAAGTGTCAGGCGACCGTAACCTGATAAGTTCATCCCCGGCGGCGACCTGATTTTGATCGATCAAGTTGGTCGAGACCACCTCTCCAGCAGCGGGTGAATAGACCGTTTGGACTCCCACCGGCTTGGCGACCGCCGGCAGCGACAGGTCCCAGGATATCGGCCAGAATAGAAGCGTCCCCAATCCGAGGACGAGTCCTGCCGTCGTGAGTGTGTTCGTGAGGCGCATCTGTCCTCGCTGCTCCCAGGCTTCGGAGATGGCGTTCAGAATTGGACGACATAGAAAGACGTAAATGCAAAGCACGAAAAGAAGAACGCCAAGAGTCTGGAACGCGAATTCATAGGCGACCAGCGCAATACCGAATAGAAGAGCGCCGCGAAACATCCAAACCGAGATTGCATAGGTGACCGCCGCGATCGCGCGGGTCGAGGTCCAAGCCTCCGGAGACGGCTCCGTCACGCCGAACAAGCACCTACGCCCCACCCATTTGGTAAACGTGAAGCTTCGATCTTGCATGTTGTCGACACCGAGTGCGTCGGACAAAAGGAAATACCCGTCAAAGCGCATCAGCGGGTTGAGATTGACCACCAAAGTTAAAATCCACGACGTGGTGGCCACCAGAAACACAATTGTTCGGGCTCCGCTGTCGGGCATGAAGCTCCACAGCAACAGACAGATCGAGCCAATCGCGATTTCCGCCAACATCCCTGCCGAGGCAATCGCCACAAGCGGTCTTCGCCGTGTCAGGCGCCACGCGTCGGTTACATCGGTGTACATCACCGGCCAACCGAAGAAGAATGCCACGCCAATCGTCGGCACTCGGCATCTATAATGCTTTGCCACCACCGCGTGACCCAATTCATGGATGATCTTCAGCGCCACCAGCGTAAGGGTCATGGCAACCACTCCACTGGTCGTCACGACATTCGGGAAAGTCGATAGAAACGTATCCCATTGGCGAATCGCCAACACCAAGCCTGATATGGCGATACAGGCAATTGCGAACCAGAATGCTGGGTGCAAAACGGTCTGGCCGAGCGCGATGTTACGGCTTAGCCAATCGTCGGGGTTCCAAATTGGGATGCGAACGAAGACTGCTTTCCCGAACGCCCCAAGGAACGAAATCTTGCGTCGCTTTTCGTAGTGTTCCAACAAGGCGCTGGTCCCACTGCTACCCTGTCGCTGGATCAGATTGTGTCGATCTAGAAAGCGGTTCACCGCGTCGACTTGCACGGCATCAATATCGAGTGCCGTGCGGCTTGTGACGGACGCGACGATGCTTGGAATACTCGCGAGATGCCAGCGGCTGAGAATCTCGAATTCCGCCCAGCCAATCCGAAAGAACATGTGACGAGCCGTATCAATCAACACCCACGACGGTGAGCCGTCGGGCCTGGGCGCGGATTGCTGCAGCTCGACGTCGTCGCGTAGCGGCGGGAGTGCCTCACCCCCCGTCTCTCGTTCGGGCCCAACGCTCTCCGCCGATGCCAAGCTCAACGGCCGGACCACTGTCGAATTGCCGCCCAAGGGCGACGAAGCAATGCGTAGAGCAAAGTCACTTCCGGGCCATGCACCTTCGCTATGCCCCGCTGACCGATCCGCGTTTCGGTGGATTGCCGCTGCATATCATCATCATTTGAAAACGCAGCGATAAGCTTGAAAGCCACGATCCCTTCTGGAGTCGGCGCCGCTAGGGTTGCCATCGAAAGTAGCCGCGCCTGGAGTACTGCGTTGGGGTCGGTGTCAGGGAAGAACAGGATCTCGGAACCTTGCTGAATTGGAATAGCGTCGCGAATAGGGAGCTGAATCTCAAGCTCAAGCTGCGACGGTTCTGCGATTTCCAATATCGCATCCCCTAAACGAACCGGACGTCCCACCCAGTCCTCGGCATCGCCATAGACCATGATGCCGGAGATAGGCGCCTTGATATCTGCCCGCTCCAGCATGTTGCGCGCATGGTCCAGCTCTGCCTGCTTCTCCCTCGCCCGAGCCTCCAAAATCGCGAGGTCACGCGCCTTGGACGGGTCGAGCAGCGAGGCCTGCGCGGTTTGCCGATATTCGGTCACGGCGAGTTCCGATGCTCGCTCCGCCAGTACGACCCGTGTGAGAAGATCCTGAGTCTCCAGGCTGACAACCGTATCGCCTTCGTCAACCGGCATGTTCGGCGGGATGTGAATACGTTCCACAACGCCCTGAAGGCTGGAACGGACGGTGGCCGAGACCGATGGTACCACTTCCGCCGACGCTAGAACCGATAAACGTGTCGGGATGAACGCAGCTCCGATGATTGCCCCGACGAGAAGAGCCAGAACCACAATCGGTATAAGGTGCCGCCTTCCCATCCGAACGGGTTTCTGTGTCGACTTTACGCTCATCCAGGCATGACCCGCAGCCTGGCCGATCGGCTCCAGCAGTTTGATCTCGCTTTCCCTCCATGGCGTGTCTCGAGCCAGTAGGAGGCCACCTGGTTGTCGATTGCGGTCCAAACCGAGAGGAACCCACAGCACACTCTCAGGCAGCCATTGCGACCAGTCACGCGACAGGTCATTCGGCAGGGAGTCGCGTGTGACCGCGCTTATCGCGCTCTGCGTCTTATCTAGATGCCGCAACACGTGAGCGAGCCAGGAGATAAACGGCGCTCGTTGGTCGATCTCGGCCAATCCGGACAGGGCTACGACCTTGTCGCCCCGACGCGACCAGATCGCCGCCTGCTGATACCGAACCAGTTGAGAGGTATCATTCGCCAAAATAAAGAGGAGATGCTGCAAACCATCACCGTCCCTAAGCGACTGCTCAAGCCGCACGAGCGTGGCAAGTGCGATGACGCGCGGATCATTGCGCGGTTGGACGGTCGCTGACATCGGAGGGGTGTCCTGCGCGTGCACGTCGCCGATTGGTGGACCCGGCTCAGCCGTCATCTGGTGTGAACTTCACAAAACCGCTCATACCCGCTCGCAACCGGGTTTCAGGTCCAGTCAGCTCTGCAACCACCTTTACCGATCGGCTCACCGGATCGATCTCCGCCCCGATTCGTATGACCGTAATGGGATAGGTCTGCCCGGTTTCGTCAAGCGTGACCATGCCGGTCTGTCCGATATCCAACCAGCGCAGCCAACTCGACGGTACAATCGCCTCAAGCTCCATCTGCGTCTCATCGATCAGACGCAGTAAAGGGTCGCCGATGCGCGCGAAGCCGAACACGTCCACGAAGACCTCGGAAACAGTCGCGCCGAACGGAGCCTTCAGAACACACTTGTCCAATTCGGCATGAATAATTTCAACATCCGCTGAAGCAATCGCAGCATCCGCCCTATGGCGCGCGATCTGGCCCGCCGCAACACCGTTCAATTTGCCAAGCCGGTTCGTAATATCTGCCTGCGAACGGGCGGCGGTCCGCTCAGCCTCGGCGCGTTTAAGCTCGGCGGTCTCCACCGCACAATCGAAGCGTACCAGCTCCGCGCCTTCAGAGACCGTGTCCCCGTCCGACGCTCCAACTTCCAATATCGTGCCGTTGATCGCCGCCGCCAAATCAACGCTGTTCCTGGAGACCAGTCGTGCTTGAACTGTAGGGCTCGCTACCACTGAAGATCCCGCCTGCAAACCGAATAAGGGGTCGTCGCCAGAGGCCTGAATCGGTGCCTGAATCGTGGCTTGCAACGCGCTGGGCTGCAAAGCCCTCGCAGGCGTGCCAATAGCGATCAAAGCAACGCCGGCAATGGCAATCGTTATCTGATAGAAGCGGGGCATCGGCCTATTGGGCATCCGTCGACACCGAAGTCGTTTCAATCGGGTCTTCGCCGGATTTGATCACCAAACGATCAAGTGTGATTGCCCCCGTTTCCCAAACCGACATTCGCTCGCGCAACAGCGCCTTTAGTTCGCGCTTATCATTCGTGTTGACGTCCGCAGGCAGCCGGTCGACGCCCAGAGAAACCAGAAGTCGACCAAATGACGCTTGTGCATCGGCAAAAGCTTTCTGCCGCTCAAGTCGCGAGCTGATCGACGTCGCCTGGGTTCGAATGCGCTCGAGTTGGCTTTCGTTATCGTTGCTGGCATTGCTCGCGACAAGTTCAAGAATTCGCGCTTCAAGCTGGCTCAACTCACCGCGGCGTTTCAACTCTTCTTGCGACGATTGGTATTGCGCTAACGAAATCCGGACCTGCGACAATATTGCCGCTCCGACCGACAATCGCCGCATGTCATCCGCCGCTGATTGATTATCGGCCTGCTCGAGCTTCTGATTCACCGTCAGAATCTCGATGATATTAGCGCTCACATTGAGGCCGATTTCGCGCCACCAGTTATGTCGAAGGAACGAGTTGCTGTCGTAATTACGGCTTGCGCGAATCTCAAGTCCGGGAAGAGCACGCAACAGAATTTTACGCTTCTCGTCACCGGTTATGCGCCCACGATAGATCTCTTCGCGAATCTCTGGGCGTTGATCGAAGGCGACGATTTCAAGCTGCTCCAGATCGACGAAGAACGACGGCATGGACAGATCTTCTTCACCCGGCAGCAACAAAGTGTATTCCACACCGGGCGCGACCCCCATCAAACTCGCCAGCTCGTTCTTGGCCGTTTGCAGAACCGCCAACAAGCCTTCCATTTGTCGAACAACTTCGATGAGCGAGCGCTGGAATCGCAAGATGGCGATCGGCTCCTGCAGCCGTTGCCGCTCGATCTCTCGCGCGCTCTCCAAAGCGCCATTGGCATCCTCAATAAGCGAGCGAATTTCATCCTCGAATCGCTGCGCACCCGCTGCCTGCCAATATGCTGAGCGGACCTGCAACAGTAGTGTTTGCATGGATTTGCGGCGCAGTTCGCGTGCGATCATCGCGCGATTGGCTTCCTGCTTAGCTTGATAGTAGCTGACACCGAAATCCAGCAGATTCCACGCAAAGGTCAAATCGCCGAAAACCCGAGAGCGATCCTGTGAGGTCGACGGCTCAAGAGACTGTTGTTGGGTCAGAAACGACCGGCTACTCGATACACTCTGAGCATCCCGGTCGACAGCTTCGACGGTTCCGGTCAGTTGCGGGAGCATCTCGTTTTTCGCTAGATCGAACTGGCCAAGCGCGATCGCCTCTTCCATCAGCTGAACGCGATATCCGATGTTGTTCGCAAGCGTTCTCGCCATCGCTTCGTAAATGCTGATAGGCTCCTCGATTGGAACCTGAGGTTCAAGCAACATCGCCCGGTCTTTGGCGATGATTTCCGCGCGTTCGTCCCGCGTGAGCGCCTCCGGCCCGATTGTGCACCCCGCGAGAAAAACAACACAGCCGACAGACGCAATTACGAGATTTTGGCTTTTCATGCTTTTAATTTCCAGATCAAGTCACTGAACGATTACTCGACAAGCCGTCGACTATAGCATCACGAGCCGCCGAGAACCTATCGTAATTCTCCCTGCCAAGGGTATCGGACAGGCTGCTGCCGTCTCCGGTCCATTCGCCGAACTCTACTTCGCTCATCCAAACCGGCGTATCATCTGAGGAGTTGGTCAGATCTGACACGTCAATGAGCGCGAGCGTGTCGACGGGAATGGTATCCGGAGCGTTGGTTATCTGAACCGGTGTCTGCTCAGCCTGATCAGCGGGCAGTGCCGCTTGATTGGCATCATCCTCATCGCCTTGGTCAACATTTTCGCCTCCCGGCGTGTCGCCGTCACCGATCGGCGCCTCGCCCTCCACCTGCACAGGTTGGCCGTCGGGGCCAAGCGGTACTTCTTCGTCGCCGTCCAGGATCTGGACCCTAAAGGTCGACGTCGCCTCGTTTCCCTGCGTGTCGCGCGCCGTAACCTGAATATCGACCGTTCGGCCATCCTGGTTGGGCGCTGTAATGGTGAAGACACCTTCATTCGCATCAAAGATGATCCAAGACGGCAGAGGTGAGCCGTCCGGAAGTGTGGCTTCGACGCCGATCGTCTCCGACGGATCTGTATGCTTAAACGCACCGTCAGGGAGCGACAGTCTCTGCGGTTGGTCCGATCTGATCATGCGGTCCGGAAGCTCGATATCGAGACGCAAGTCGAGATCCGGGTTTGGTAGGCCGCTCAGCGCCTCATCGCCGGAAGATCCGAATGGATTGTAGGAGTTCACACCCACAAGTTGCGGGTTGCCTTCCGGTGAGTTCAGAGACACCGGAACCGCAATCGTTACCGTTGGTCCACTTCCGCCAGCAGCGCCAGCTCCCCCGCCGGTGGTAGCTGGGCCGACGACTCCTCCTGCCCCACCTCCCGCACCGGTTTGTGTCACCGCGGTGGGTATGATTGGGGTGATCGGGGTGATCGGAGAAACGGTCTGACCTGGTGCCGCGGGTGTTGTCGGATTTGTAACCGGCAGAACTGGCGGAGCAACGATCGGCGGAGGTGTGGGCGGTGTTGGTGTAGGCGGTGTTGGTGTAGGTGGTGT
>CALAHL010000009.1 GCA_937891725.1 uncultured Rhodospirillaceae bacterium
GATGCCTGCAGCCTACCAGATTACACCAAAAGCGGCAGGTTTTTCAGACGTTCCTTGCATAGACTTTATGCCCACGCTCAATGAGGACTCTGGCGATGTCCCTGCCGATGCCAGTGCCTGCACCGGAGATGAGCATGAGTTTTTTCAACAGGCCCGCTTTCATCCATGGTCCTGGAGTGCGCTTGGTCGCGCCTGAGTTGAGTGAGCGGTTCTGCTGAACTTTCTGGTCATGATCGGGATGCGAGCGGCGCTGACCTCCTCAGGATAACGATCCCCCAAATAAGAAAGCCCAATTCGACGAGAGTGGAAACAATCGCAGCGACGTCCATCGTGCCGTTGATGAAGGCGGGTATGCGGCTGAGAATGAGCAGCCAGAAGACGACCAGCACGGCGCGGATGAAGTTTTCTTTACGCAGCATGATGCACCTATGCCAGAAGTTCGCGGATGGAATGCTGATCTGAATTGACCGGCAACGTGATCAAGGTCCCGTCGTTGGCCATCCGGATCTCGCCGTTGAAGACGGCACGCGCATCCCTCAGGAAGGGGTTTATCAAGACATCCGGCACCGGAGGAAGGACATGGGTGATAATCAGCACAGGAACACCTGCTTCGCGGGCAACGAGTGCGGCCTCCTCCGGGCGAATGTGGGATTCCTGTATGTCCTCGGCCACGGAGGACAGATTGTTGTCCAGGTCCTGCCCGGCTTCGGCGATCCATTGTGACATCTTGTGGTTCAATGCGTCGCTGACCATCACGTCAGCCCCGCGTGCGTGGTGGATCAGGCTGTCTGAATAGATCGTGTCACCGGTAATCAGGACGCTGCGGCCCTTGTAATTCACCCGGAACCCCACGGCCGGAACCACTGGCGGATGATCGACATTGAAGGCAATGACCTGAACATCGCCGGATTCGTAAACAACAGCGCTGGACATCAGGTCGGTGCCCAGATCGAACGTATGCGCCACGCCGCCAAAGCCCGATGGCGGCATGACATCGGCCCCATGATGACCGACGCGATAGCTGCGATCCAACCGGTAGGCAGCAAGGAACCCCGCCACGACCTCGTCCACGCCGGGCGGGCCGTAGATGTTCAACGGCTCAGCAACGCCGGACATGGTCCAGTGCTGGAGCATGAATTCGCCCAGATCGCTGATATGGTCCGAGTGAAAATGCGTCAGGAACAGCGCACTGACCGAACTGATGTTCAGCCCGGTCAAGGCAAGCTGTCGTGTGCTGCCGGGGCCAGTGTCGAACACCAGAAACTGGTCGCCCGCGATGACCACGGTTTGCGGTCCGACGCGCTTGGGGTCCGGGAGGGGCGCGCCGGTGCCTGTCGTGATGACATGCAAGGCGTCCTGCGAGAAAAGATTCCCGGTTCGGACGGTCCCAACCCCGGTAGCGATCAGGCGCTGGATCGCCGAGTCCGGCAGGTTGTTCATGAAATGGGTGGCCCCGGCAACCAGCAAACCCGAAGCGCCGAGTCCCGCGCCGGTCAGGATATCGCGACGCGAGAGGCCGATGGAGGATGCTTCCACCTGGGAATTCGCCCCCGTTGCTGGCGGAGGGGACTTTCGGTCGTCATTGGTCATGATTGCTACCAACTTGGATGTGTGAAGTTTCGAATTCCATCGGGTCAGTTCTTCGCAGCCAGCAGTGCCAGCAACCGCTGGGCCGTCTCGCCTGACGAATTCTGGTTTTGCCCGGTGACGATGTTGCCATCGACGGCGACATAGGTGGCGAAGAAGTCCCGAAACGCGGAAGCGCTGACAAAGTTTGCGCCTTGCGCCCGAAGTTCCCTTTCAGGGTGTTGCGGGGTGATGCCGATCCCCAGTTCCGCGACCTGTTTATCGGTGACACCGGTCATTGTGCGCCCCTCGACCAAGGGGCTTCCATCGACATCCCTGGCCATCAGGAAGCCCAAAACACCGTGGCAAACCGAACCCAGCAAGATGTCTGCGGCGTGGGCGCGCGTGATCTGTTCGCCCAGTTCGGGACTGGTGCCGAGGTCATAGGCCGCGCCCCAACCGCCCGCCATGAAGATGATGTCGTATTGCGTGACATCAATATCGGCGATCCTGAGCGAATTGGTGGTTCTGTCCCGAGCATCGGCATCGTCCAGATAACGATAATCCGCGGCGCTCGCGAGGGGCCAACGCAGGCTGATCGGTTCAAAGGGGATTACACCGCCTTCGACACTGGCGATATCGACCGCCATGCCGGCGTCGAGAAATTCGTAATAGGCGATTGTTAGTTCAGAACCATAAACCCCCGTTGCCACCCCATCTGCGGGGTCGCCGAGTGTGTCGTGATTTGTCGCGATGATGAGCGCCCGTTTCCCGGCGAGCTCGAATGTCTGCCGCTCATAATGTGGGTGAAAGCCGATAACGCTCAGGATCGGCGAAAGGAAGACGAGGATCAAGGCAACAGATACTGCCAGGATTCCGGCCGCAACGGCCAATTTCTTTCTCATGATTCACCTTTCATTGTGAGTGCACGCCCGGGTTCATTCTGCCGCGGCCGCCGCTTCGATCTCGCTCCGGATCAAGACACCGTCGTCGTTCCGGTCGACCCGGCGGAACAGGGGTGCAGGTCCATTGACGAACTCCTCCCTGCTGATCCGCTCGTCGCCATTCGCGTCGAGATCGGCGACCTCAGCCAAGAGCCTTCTGGCGCGCGCTGCGGCAAAGCGCGGGAAGTCGTCGACGCTCAGGTAGCCGTCTGCGTTGCGGTCGATCCGTGGCCATCGTGCAATCTGGAGATCGCGGTATTCGGCGATTGAAATGACACCGTCGCCGTTGGCGTCGATCCGGTCGAAATCGGCCAAAAGCTGCCGGAGCGGTTCCTCTGACTGCGCTAGTGCAGGTGCCGCTGCAAAGGCCAAGGTCAGCAAGATGGTGCGAAACATGTTTTTCCCGTCATACGCATGTAGCAGTTGTTTCTCGTTCTTGGGAAAATGCGGTTGCGGCATTTCAAGGATGTTTCAGATTCCCACCCACGTGTGTCAAAGGGTGACAGGGCACGCCCGCTGACACATTTTGCAACAACCCGGCGCTGCCCATTAAGAGGCAACCGTGGCATAGTCGATGGCATGAGCGCCAAACCGGACCGTGTGATCGTCGTCGATGACGACCCAGAACTTCGTCGCCTGCTGCGCCGGTTCCTGACCGAGCATGGCTTTGATGCCCGTGCCGTGGACGGTGGCAGCGCACTTGACAGAGAAATGTCGCGGACCCCGGCAGATGCCATAGTGCTCGACCTGATGATGGCGGGCGAAGACGGCCTCGCCATCTGCCGGCGCCTGCGCGCAACAGGCGACTTGACGCCGATTGTGATGTTAACAGCGCGCGGCGATCCAATCGACCGTATCATTGGGCTCGAGTCCGGGGCGGACGACTATCTGCCCAAACCCTTCGAGCCCCGCGAACTCGTTGCGCGTCTTTCGGCGGTGCTCCGACGGACGCGCGGTCAGATCGATAAGTCCACGGACGAAACCGTCACCCTCGGGTCGCTTGAGATCAACCTCTCGACCCGGACGGTGATGCGCAATGGCGCATTACTCAAGCTGTCCACCCGAGAGTTTGGC
>CALAHL010000010.1 GCA_937891725.1 uncultured Rhodospirillaceae bacterium
GGTTATCAAGGATGGAAAAGGCAAGCGCCGTCGCCCATCCGGGAACCATCTGCTAGGGTCGGTGGCAACGCAGACGCGCACATATTTGGAGAGGATACGGCATGGTCGCGGTGATCGACGGACTGCTGTCGAAGGATCAGGTCAAGCTGATCGCGGGCAAGTTGCTGGGGAGCGCTTTCGTCGACGGCACCATGAGCGGCGGACCGCTTGGCAAGGAGATCAAGAAAAACACCCAGATGTCGCCGCAAAGCCCGGAATACCGGGATCTGTCCCAGTTGGTGCTGACCGCGATGAAGCAGAATGACAGCTTCGCGATCTCGGCCATCCCGCGCCGGATCCTGTCGCCGATCTTCGCGTCCTATACCGAAGGCCACAAATACGGCGACCATATCGACGCGGCCTTGATGGGCCCCTATCCCGGCATGCGGACCGATCTCTCGATCACGATTTTTCTAAACGGCCCGGACGGCTACAAGGGTGGCGAACTGGTCCTGCAAACCCCGTTCGGTGAGCAAGTCTACAAGGAGCCGGCCGGCAATGCGGTGCTCTATCCGACCCACTATCTGCACCGGGTCAACCCTGTCACACAGGGCCGGCGTCTGGCGATCGTGACCTGGATCGAGAGCATGGTCCGCGACCCGGCCCGCCGCGAGGTCCTGGGCGATCTGGCGGATGTGATGGACAATCTAGTGACGGGAAACGGAGATCGCGCGCTGATCGGCAAGGTCGAGAAGGCCCGGCTGAATCTGATGCGCATGTGGGCCGACACGTAAGGGTGCCACAGGAGCCCCGCATCGGATCACAATTGCCGGATGACCAACGCCCTTGTGGACGCAAATCCGTACACCCTGCGCCCCTTGAACCTCGACGCCGGATATCACGAGTGGGTCATGGATACGGGTCCCGCTTGACCCCCATCTTCCCGCACGCGACGATTGGTCGGCGCTTGAAGACCTGCTGCCAACACAGAGAACGCGGATGAACCGTGACGTGGACCTGCCTGGAGATCGTGCCGCATCGCTTCTGAAGCGACTGGGGCCAAAGCAGCCTGTGATCGACGATACGCCGGTCTTCTCCTACTCCGATCCGTCTTTCGGCCGACCGACGCAGCTCATGATCCGGGCAATCGAGAAGGTCACCGGGCAGCCGAAGCTGCGCCGGATGTATATGGAGCACTACCTCAATCCGGTGCAGGACGAGGATTTCTGGAGCGCCGCCATCCGGAAACTCGAACTGAATCTGATCTATGATCGCGCCCGCCTTGAGGCGATCCCGAAAGAGGGGCCTCTGGTGATCGTGGCCAACCATCCCTTCGGCGTTCTGGACGGGGTTGTGATCTCCTATCTGACCTCCCGCATCCGACCCCGATTCAAGGTGCTGACAAACTCGGTCCTGTACCGGGCCCAGGAGGTTCGACCGTTCCTGTTGCCGATCGATTTCAACGAGACCAAGGAGGCGCTCGAAACCAACCTTGAATCGCGGCGGCAAGCCTTGGCCGAACTGCGTCAGGGTGGCGCCGTCGTCGTGTTTCCGGGCGGCACGGTCTCAACGGCAAAGCCGATGTTCGGCCGTGCGGTTGATCCGGAATGGAAGACCTTCACCTCCCGGCTGATCACCAGTTCGAAAGCGGCTGTGGTGCCGATGTTCTTCGAGGGTCAGAACAGCCGCCTGTTCCAGATTGCCAGCAATCTCAGCCTGACGCTGCGCTACTCGCTTCTGTTCAAAGAAGTCGCCAACAAGATCGGCGCGGACATCGCCATCCGGATCGGCGACACGATTCCTCCCGAACATCTGGCACACCTGACCGACCGACGCGCCCTGATCGATCACCTCCGCGCCGTGACCTACGACCTCAGCGAGGGACCGACCAAGATCAAGCGCCGCCGTAAGTCACCCGTGCGGGGTTAATATCTGCCGAATCACCGACCCGCTGGCCAGCTTGTCGAACCCGGCATTCAGATCCTCGAATCCGACGGTCCCGGCGATCAGCCGATCCACCGGCATCTCGCCGCGTTGGTAGGCATCCAAAAATCTCGGGATGTCCCGCACCGGAACGCAGCCGCCCATATAGCTGCCGCGAACACTGATCTCCCGGGTCACCAGATCGGCGGCGGGGATCGGGAAGTCATGACCCGCAGGCGCCAGACCCGCCGTCACCAGACTGCCGCCGACGCGCAAGATCTTGTAGCCGGTCTCGAGCGCACGGACCGCACCCGCGAATTCCAAAGCGATCTCCACCCCGCCGCCGGTCAGATCCCTGATCCGTTCGACCGCGTCCGGCTCACTTGGATCGACCGTATGATCGGCCCCGAACTGGCGGGCAAGACCGAGTTTCTCCGGATTGATGTCGACTGCGATCAGCGGGAACGCACCCGCCATCTTGGCCCCCATCAGGCCGGAAAACCCGACTCCGCCGAGCCCGATCACCGCGACCGACTGGCCGGGGCGCACCCCTGCCGTATTCAGCGCGGCGCCCGCCCCCGTCATGACCGCGCAACCGAACAGGGCCGCCGTCTGAAGCGGGACATCCTTGGAAATCCGCACCACCGAGCCCCGGTCGACCACGACGTATTCCGCGAAACAGGACACCCCGGACTGGTGGTTGATCCGCTGGCCAGAGGAATCGCTCAACCGCTTGCCGCCGCCCATGAGCTCGCCCTTGGCGCGGGCGGCCCCGTGGATCACGCAGATCTGAGGGCGTCCGGACTGGCAGTTCACACAGCGCCCGCAGCTGGCGGAGAACTGGAACACCACCGGATCCCCGACGGCGATATCCCGGACCCCGGCCCCGACCTCGACCACCTCGCCTGCCCCTTCATGACCCAGTGCGACCGGCAGCGGCCTCGGCCGCGAGCCGTCGACCACCGACAGATCGGAATGGCAAAGACCGGCGCCGATCACCTTGACCAGCACCTCACCCGGCTGGGGAC
>CALAHL010000011.1 GCA_937891725.1 uncultured Rhodospirillaceae bacterium
TCGCGATCAGACCGGCATCGGCGCACATCTCGCCCCAGGCCCCGATCCGGCCCATGTGGTGGGTGCGGCGCAGGCCCATGATGCAGACCCCGGCCTCCCTGGCCCGGGCGATCGCCATCTCGGTCGCTTCCCGGCAGACCGTCTGGCCGTAGCCCATCTGGCCGTCGAGCAGCAGGTAAGCACCATTGTCGCTGACCACCGTTGGATGCGCGCCGATCTTCAGGGTGCCGGCCTTGGCATGCCCCATATAGCGCGGGGCCAGACCCACTCCGTGGCTGTCATGGCCCATCAGGTTGGCGGTCACCAGATTCTCGGCGATCGCGGTTGCCTCGGCCGCATCGCTGCCGGCGCCCTGCATCATCTCGGTGACGATGGCGGTCAGTCTCTCATGTCCGATAATCATCGGCGTTTCGCTCCCAGGAGGTTTTTAGGGGCCGCCTTGACGTAAGCGGCGTTTGGATGACTTGCGGAGAAGCCTACACCCTCTCTATATGACGCGTCATGAGCAGGATCGAATTTCGCAAGATGCACGGTCTCGGCAACGATTTTGTCGTGGTGGACGGGCGCGTCCGCGATCCGGGACTGGGCGAGGTGGACTACCGGGCGATCGGCGATCGGCGCCGGGGCGTTGGCTATGACCAGTTTCTGACCCTGCTGCCGGCGCGATCCGGCGGCGATGTGTTCATGCAGATCCAGAACCCCGACGGCTCGGAAGCCGGCGCCTGCGGAAACGGCACCCGCTGTGTCGCGGCTCTGGTGATGGACGAGTTGGGGCGGGAGGATCTTGCGCTTGAGACCATCGCCGGTACCCTGATGTGCAAGCGCGCCGAGGACGGCCTGGTGACGGTCGATATGGGACCCGCGCGGCTCGACTGGCGGGAGATTCCGCTTGCGGCCGAGGCCGACACCGCCGCGATCCCGGTGGCCGGATTCGAGGATCTGGGCCCGGCGGTCGGAATCAATATGGGCAATCCGCATCTGGTGTTCTTCGTCGAGGATGCCGAGGCGGTGGATCTGCCCAAGATCGGCCCGCGGATCGAGCATCATCCGATCCTGCCCGACCGGGGCAACATCGAATTCGTCTCCAGCCTGGGCGTCGATCATCTGCGGATGCGGGTCTGGGAGCGCAGTGCGGGGATCACCCAGGCCTGCGGGTCCGGCGCCTGCGCCGTCGGCGTGGCGGCGATCCGGCGCGGGCTGACCGGTCGCGCGGTGACCGTGACCCTGGACGGTGGCGACCTGAAGATCTTCTGGCGTCCGGATGGGCATGTGGAAATGACCGGGCCGGTCGCCATCAGCTATACCGGCACGCTCGACCTCGCCGATCTGGTCGGTTAGCGCCGATGAGCCTGGTGATTCTGTCCCGCCCGGTCTGGGCCGCCTCTGACCGGGCCTGGCTGAAGGCTCTGCGCGACCGGCACGGCGGCGCCTATTTTGATCCGAGCCTGGGCCCGCATCTGACACTGGTCTTTCCGGTCGAGGAGGTCGACGAAAGCACCGCCGTCAGTCACGTTCACGCCGCCGCCTCCGACACCCCGCCGTTCGAGGCGGCGTTTCGCGCGGTGTTGCCGGTCAAGGACGATTTCTCCAACGACACTTTCTTGTATCTGGTCCCGGACCAAGGCCTGTCCGGCATCGTCCGCCTGCACGACCGGCTCTATACCGGGCCGCTGGCCGAAGCCCTGCGCCTCGACATCGCCTACATCCCGCATGTGACCTTGGGACGGTTCTCCAGCGCCCGGATCGCGAAGGCGCTGGCGGACGACCTCAACGCCCAGGACCCGGCGCTGACCACGCGGGTCGAGACGGTGGAGCTGTTCCGGCTCAAGCAGGGCGCACCCCCGCACCGGATCGCCGAGTTCGTGTTGGACGGGTGAGATTTCGGGGCTGCACCCGCCTCGACGCCAGGTGAGGTGCGCGTCCTCCCCCTTGCATTCTCCGGCCCCTCCGGGCATCAACCCCGGATGGTCGAACGTACCGAGACAGGCCCGCGCGTCGAAACCTTCGGGTGTCGGCTGAACGCGTATGAATCCCAGGTGATCCGGGATCATCTCGACGCGTCCGGCGACCTCCGTCCGACCATCGTGATCAACACCTGCGCAGTCACCTCCGAGGCCGAGCGGCAGGCCCGGCAGAGCATTCGGCGGGCGCGGCGGGAGAGCCCCGAGGCACGGATTGTTGTCACGGGCTGCGCGGCCCAGATCGACCCGGAGCGCTTCGTCGCGATGCCGGAGGTCGACCGGGTGGTCGGCAATGAGGAGAAGCTGCGGGCCGAGACCTGGGCGCCGGTTGATCAGGCCCCGGTGGTCGTCCAGGACATCATGGCGGTGCGGGAGACGGCGCCGCATCTGGTCTCGGAGTTCGAGGGACGGGCGCGGGCCTTCGTCCAGGTCCAGCAGGGCTGTGACCATCGCTGCACCTTTTGCATCATCCCGTTTGGCCGCGGGAATTCCCGCTCGGTCCCGATCGGCGCGATTGTCGAACATGTCCGGGCGGTGGTCGCGCAGGGCTATAACGAGGTGGTGCTGACCGGCGTCGACATCTCCTCCTATGGCGGCGATCTGCCGGGTGCGCCGAGCCTGGGGCAGATGATGCGGCGCTTGCTGGCCCTGGTGCCGGAGCTGCCCCGGCTGCGGCTGTCCTCGATCGATCCGGTCGAGATCGACGCGGATCTGATGCGGCTGATCGCCGACGAGCCGCGCCTGATGCCGTATCTGCACCTGTCGCTGCAGGCCGGCGACGATCTGATTTTGAAACGCATGAAGCGGCGGCATTCCAGGGACGACGTGATCCGACTGGTCGAACGGGTGCGGGCGCTGCGGCCCTCGACGTCGTTCGGCTGCGATGTGATTGCAGGGTTTCCGACCGAGACCGAGGCCATGTTCGCCAACACCCGGGATCTGATCCGGGACCTGGGTTTCCCCTTCACCCATGTGTTTCCATACTCCCCGCGTCCCGGCACACCGGCGGCCCGGATGCCCCAGGTTCGGGGCGATATCCGGAAAGCGCGGGCGGCGGAGCTGCGGGCGGTGGGTCAGGACAATCTCGACCGCTGGCTCGCTGGACTGGTCGGCGGCTACGACCGGGTGGTGGTGGAGCGGAACGGCGTCGGGCGGGGCGAGGCCTATGCCCCGATCGCACTCGACCCCTCCCTGTCGGTCGGAGACGTGGTAGGAGTGCGGCTCGACCGGGTCGAGGACGGTCGTTTGGTTGGACTTGAGGACGGATGGCAGGCGGCATGAGCGACGCGGACAATTTCGAGACACCGAGCCCCGACGACGGCGACGGGAACGGCCAGGACCGGTCCAAGGGCTGGTTCGCGCGTCTGCGGGACGGATTGTCGAAATCGTCCCGCCGGCTGGTGGACGGGATCTCCAGCCTGTTCACCAAGCGCAAGCTGGACCAGTCGACCCTCGAGGAGCTCGAGGAGCTGCTGATCACCGCGGATCTTGGCGTGGCGACCGCCGCCAAGCTGACCCAGAACCTGGCGCGCGAGAAATTCGACAAGGAAGTCACCGGCGACGAGGTGCGCGAGGCGTTCGCCGCCGATATCGCCGAGATCCTCGGCCCGGTGGCACGCCCGCTGACGATCGACTCGACCAAGAAGCCGTTCGTGATCCTGATGGTCGGGGTCAACGGCTCCGGCAAGACCACCACGATCGGCAAGCTCGCCAAGCGGTTTCGGGCGGAGGGGCACTCGGTCATGCTGGCGGCCGGCGACACCTTCCGGGCGGCGGCGATCGAACAGCTGCGGGCCTGGGGCGAGCGGGTCGGCGCGCCGGTGGTCGAGAAACCGCACGGCACCGAGGCGGCGGCTCTCGCCTACGACGCCCTGGCGCGTGCCAAGGCGGAGGGCACCGACGTGCTGCTGATCGACACCGCAGGCCGCCTCCAGAACAAGAGCCTGCTGATGGACGAGCTGGCCAAGGTCGTCCGTGTGCTGAAGAAGCAGGACCCGGACGCGCCCCATGCCACGGTCCTGGTGCTGGACGGTACGGTCGGCCAGAACGCCCACTCCCAGCTTAAGGTGTTCAAGGAGATGGTCGACGTCACGGGTCTGGTGGTGACCAAGCTCGACGGATCGGCCCGCGGCGGCGTGGTGGTGGCGCTGGCGGAAACCTTCGGGCTGCCGGTCCACGCGGTCGGCGTCGGCGAGAGCGCGGACGACCTTCGGCCGTTCGAGGCCCGACAGTTCGCGCGCAGCCTGATGGGCCTCGAAGGGTAAGGATCTCCCATGCTGATCTTGGGGCTGCACATGGGGCATGACGCCTCGGTCACCGTGCTGGACGATGGTCGGATCCTGGGGGTCTACGAGAAAGAGCGCCACACCGGCGCGCGGCACGACTTCTTCGTGAACGCGGACGATATCCTGGCGGCCTGTCGGATGTTCGGGGTCGATGTGGCCGATGTGGACAGCGTCGCCGTGACCTCGTCCCAA
>CALAHL010000012.1 GCA_937891725.1 uncultured Rhodospirillaceae bacterium
ACTCGGTGACCGTCAATGATCGCTTCAAAGGGGTTGAACTGATCCGGCGCTATGCCGACCCGGCCAACCGCCGGGAAAGCCTGCAGATCGAGGTCAACCGCGGGATCTACATGGACGAGGCCGCGATCACCCGCAGCGAGCGCTATGGCGCCACCAAGGCCGCCATCACCCGCATGATCCAGGCGCTGCGCGACTACGCTGTCGGCTGATCTGGTCCTCGACTTTCTTCGCTCTAACGGCTGTCGTCGTGTTGGCTCATCCCGCCTGCGTGCAGCTTGGCGGTGACCTCCACCTCGACCCGCATGCGCGCTTCCGCAAGCTCGGCCAGGATGGTGGTGTTGGCGGGCCGCGCCGCCTCGCAGTGCTTCTTGATGATCGGCTTGATACGGTCGAACTCGTCCCGCGTGGCGACGAAGATCCGCACCCGGATCATATGCGAGAGATCCGAGCCCGCCTCTGCCAGCGCCAGTTCGATGTTCCGGAAACAGTTCTCCGCCTGCGCCTCGACATCCTCGGGGATCTCCTTGGTGTCGGGATCGAAGCCGACCGTGCCAGAGACGAACACATAGGGCGGGTCGATCACCGCTCGGGAATACCCCGCCATGTCTTCGAACACCGAGCCGGAGAAGATGCGTTTGCCGATCATGTCTGAGTTATTCCTTTCGTGAGCGGGGGACGCGCGAACGCCGCACGCTCAGCCTCACAAATTTCGCGTACCACACAGCCCTCCACATGGTCGTTGACCATGCCTTCCGACTGCATGAAGGCGTACATGGTGGTCGGGCCGACAAAGCTCCAGCCGCGTTTCTTGAGCGCTTTCGACAGGGTCACAGAGGAGGCCGTCTGGGTGATGGCGCGCAGGCTCTCCCAGTCGTGGCGATCCGGGCGTTCCTCCGGTTTCGGCGCAAAGCTCCACAGGAAGGCCGCCAGCGATCCGGCCTCCTCGATCAGGTCCAGCGCCCGGTTGGCATTGTTGATGGTGCTGACGATCTTGCCTCGGTGTCTGACGATCCCCGCATCGCCGAGCAACCGCTCGATATCCTCGGCGCCGAACCTGGCGACCTGGTGGAAGTCGAACCCGGCGAAAGCCGCCCGGAAATTCTCCCGCTTGCGCAGGATGGTCAGCCAGGACAGGCCGGACTGAAACCCCTCCAGACAGATCTTCTCGAACATGTGGATATCGTCGCCGCTCGGTCGCCCCCACTCTTCATCGTGGTAGGCGACGTAAAGCGGGTCCTCTCCGCACCAGGAACAGCGATCTTCTGCCATCACGCGGTCTCGTTGAACAGTTCGCGGCCGATCAGCATGCGGCGGACCTCTGAGGTGCCGGCACCGATCTCATAGAGCTTGGCGTCGCGCAGCAGGCGGCCGGTCGGGTAGTCGTTGGTGTAGCCGTTGCCGCCCAGGCACTGGATCGCCTCCAGGCACATCCATGTGGCCTTCTCGGCGGCGTAGAGGATCGCGCCTGCGGCGTCCTTGCGGGTCACCTCGCCGCGGTCGCAGGCCTTGGCAACGGTGTACACATAGGACTTGGTCGCGTTCATGGTGACGTACATGTCGGCCAGCTTGCCCTGCATCAGTTGGAAGGTCCCGATCGGCTTGCCGAACTGCTCCCGCTCATGGACATAGGGAATCACCACGTCCATGCAGGCCTGCATGATCCCGGTCGGCCCGGCGGCCAAAACCGCGCGCTCGTAGTCGAGCCCGCTCATCAGTACCTTGACCCCGCCATTGATCTGGCCGAGCACGTTCTCCTCGGGGACCTCCACATCCTCGAACACCAGCTCACCGGTGTCGGAGCCGCGCATGCCCAGCTTGTCGAGCTTCTGCGCGATCGAGAACCCCTTCATCCCCTTCTCCACCAGGAAGGCGGTGATGCCGTGCTGTATCCTGTCCGGGTCGGTCTTGGCGTAGACCACGATCACATCGGCGGTCGGCCCGTTGGTGATCCACATCTTGCCGCCGTTCAGGATATAGCGATCCCCCTTCTTGACAGCCTGGGTCCGCATCGAGACCACATCCGAACCGGCGCCGACCTCGCTCATCGCCAGGGCCCCGACGAAGTCGCCCGAGACCAGCTTGGGCAGGAACCGGCCGCGCTGCTCATCATTCCCGTTCAGCCGGATCTGGTTCACACAGAGGTTCGAGTGCGCCCCGTAGCTGAGGCCGACCGAAGCCGACGCCCGGCTGATCTCCTCCATCGCCACGCAATGCTCCAGATATCCCATTCCGGCACCGCCGAACTCCTCGCCGACGGTGATCCCAAGCACGCCGAGGTCGCCCATCTTCCGCCACAGGTCGTGGGGGAACGTGTTTTCCCTGTCGATATCGGCGGCCCGCGGCGCAATCTCCTCGCTCGCGAAACTCCGCACGCTGTCCCGCAGCATATCGGCGGTCTCGCCCAGGTCGAAATTCAGGCTCGGCAGGTCGTTGGGGATCATCAGGTTACCTTTTGGGGTTCGCAGCATGCTTCTCATCCGGCATGTCCTGCATCAGCATGAGGGTCGCCAGCGCGGTGGCAACAGGTTTTTCAAGCCCATCGATCACCACCGAGACATCGGCCTGGGCCACCACCAGGGTCCGGCCCGGTCGGATCACTCGGCCGCGCGCAATCAGGATGTCTCCGGCGGCGGGCGACATCAGGTTCAACTTATACTCAACAGTCAGCACCGAGCTGTCGGCGTCGGCCAGCGTGAAAGACGCATAGCCGCAGGCATTGTCCGCCAGGGTTCCGACCACGCCACCATGGAAGAAGCCGTGCTGCTGGCTCAACGCCGCCCGATAGGGCAACCGGATCTCACAGTTTCCGGGTGTCACTGACGCGATTTCGGCGCCGAGGGTTGCCATGAAGGCCTGCCGCGCGAAACTCTCCCGCACCCGTGTCGCGAAATCCGGATTTGGAGTTCGGTAGCGGGGATGGGCCAAATCCTCATTGACGTGTGCGTCACTCATTTGGATCCCTCGCCGGAAAGCCGCTCCAGACAATCCCCTTCAAGCCGGTCGAGCTCATCTTCGATCGCGGTGATGTCGCGCCGCTGCTGTTCCAGCACCGCCCGTCGTTCCCGGATCTTCTGAAGCAGATGCACCAGTTGTGGCCGGTCCCCGGATCGTGGTGAGTAGAGCTCCAGAACTTCGCGAATTTCCTGGATCGAAAACCCCAAGCTCCGACCACGGTGGATCAACCGAAGCCGGGTCCGGTCCCGCGCCGAGAACACCCGCGTGCGCCCCCGCCGGGACGGGCTGATCAGGCCCTCCTGCTCGTAGTAGCGGATGGCGCGGGTGGTCAGCCCGAACTCGCGGGCGAGTTGGGTCATGGAATAGCTCTCGTCCATTCATGAAGGGTATCCAATATCTGACGCGCACGTCAATTAATGGAGTCCCCTTACAATAGAACCAGCGCCGCCAACCCCAGGAAGGTGAAGAACCCGACCACATCGGTCACGGTGGTCAGGAACACCCCGCTTGATACCGCCGGGTCGACCTTGAACCGGTCGAGACCAAGCGGGATCAGCGTTCCGGCCAAGCCTGCCACCACCATGTTCACCACCATCGCCGCCGCGATGACCATGGCGATGTCGCCGTCCCTGAACCACACGAACGACACTCCCGACACCATCGCCGCGAAGGCCAGCCCATTGATCGAGCCGACCAGCGTCTCCTTCACCACGAATTTCATGGCGTTGCGCGGATCCAGGTCCCGCATCGCCAGCGCCCGCACCGCCACCGTCAGGGTCTGGGTGCCGGCATTGCCGCCCATCGAGGCCACAATCGGCATCAGCACCGCCAGCGCCACCACCTTCTCGATGGTCGCCTCGAACAGCCCGATCACCAGAGACGCGCCGATGGCCGTGCCCAGGTTGATGACCAGCCACGGGAACCGCGACTTCGTGGTGTCCCAGAACTTGCCGTAGAGATCGACCTCCCGCACACCGGCAAGGGCCAGCAGATCCTCCTCGGCCTCCTCGTCGATCACGTCGACCACGTCGTCGACCGTGATCACACCCAACAGCCGCTCCTCCTCGTCATCGACCACCGGGGCCGCGACCAGACCGTATTGGCGGAACAGCAGGGCCACCTCTTCCTGGTCCATGCTGGCCCGGATCTTCCGGAAATTTTTCCGCATGATGTCGGAGACCCGCACCGGCCGCTTGGACCTCAGCAGGTGACTCAAGGCCAGCTCACCCACCGGCCGCCGCTCCGGGTCGACCACGAAAATGTCGTAGAAATCGTCCGGCAGCGCCCGCACGGTCCGCAGGAAGTCGATCGTCTGCCCGACCGTCCAATGCTGCGGGACCACCACCATCTCGCGCTGCATGAGCCGGCCGGCGGAGCTTTCCGGAAAGTTCAGGCCCTGGGTCAGGATCGCCCGGTCCTTGGCCGGCAATGCCGCCAGAATTCGGTCCTGTTCCTCATCGTCGAGTTCGCCGATCAGCTCGATCGCGTCATCGGAATCCAGCGCCGAAACCACCCGAGTGATCCCGTCCTCGCCCAACAGCTCGACGATTTCGTCCCGGACCGTCTCGTCCATATACGGGAAGACATTGGGGTCGAGCGCCTCTCCCGCCGCATGGACCAGCTTGGCCCGATGGTCCTTGTCCATCCGCTCGATCAGATCGGCCTGGTCGGCAGGGTGAAGCGGGCGCAGCAGGCGCGGGACAACCTCAAGCCGCCCCTGGTCGAGCGCCCGGGTGATCGCGGCTTCCAGGCGCGGCGTGAGCCCGTAGAGCGGCTCATCCGCGATCTTGCGTTTGGCGTCCTCGACCTCGGCCTCGAGCTCCTTGATCTTCTGCTTCAGATCTTTCTTCTTCGGCTTCCGCTTCTTCATCCGAGGTTCGACAGCTACAACCTCATCATGATCATCGAAGGTCTCGCTGTCGTCATAGCCGTATGTCTCCTCAGCCCATTCTTCGACCCCCGGCGCGTCATCGCGGCCAGTCTCGGCGGGAGGATCCTTCGGTGGGGTATCGGACATGGAAACCCTTTCCAGGTTTCGGGTTCTCGACAGAGTGCACTTTCCGTCGTCGTTCGCGTCAGTTCGCGGTCTTCGCCGCCTTGAAGCGCGCGTGCTCCTGCGCGTCCACGACTGCCAACGCGGTCATATTGATGATCCCGCGTGTCGTGACCGACTGACTCAGGATATGGATCGGCTTGGCGGTTCCGACCAGCATCGGTCCCACAGAAAGCCCCTGGCCGACCGATTTCAGCAGGTTGAATGCGATATTGGCCGCGTCGAGGGTCGGCATCACCAGCAGATTGGCAGACCCGCTGAGCCGCGCATTCGGGAAGATCCGCTCCCGCAGCGCCTCGGAAATCGCGGTGTCGGCGTGCATTTCGCCCTCGACTTCCAGGTCGGGATGGCGCTGCGACAGCCGACGCACCGCCTCCCGCATTTTCAAAGCCGAGGGTTCGGATGTCGACCCGAACTGGGAATGGGACAGGAACGCCACCTTCGGCACCAGACCGAACGCCCGCACCTCCTGGCTGGCCAACTCGACCATCTCGACCAGTTCGTCCGCCGACGGGTCCAGCGAGACGTGGGTATCGACAATGAAATAGGTACCTTGGGGCAGGATCAGCAGGCTGACAGCCGACAGGCCCTGGACTCCCTTTCGGCAGCCGATCACCGCCTGAACATGTTTCAGATGGTCCCAATACCGCCCCACAGCCCCGCAAATCGCCGCATCCGCCTCACCGCGATACAGCATCAGGGCGGCGATCACTGTGTCGTTGGTCCGCACAACCTCGCGCGCCCGGTCCGGCGTGACGCCATCGCGCTCGAGAAGACCGTGATAGGTATCGGAGTACTGGTCATACCGGCTGTCGCTCAACGGGTTGACCACCTCGTAGTCACGGCCCTCGATCAGGCGCAGGCCGAATTTCTCGATCCGCCGACCAATCACATCCGGCCGTCCGACCAAGGTCGGTATCGCCAGCTTCTCGTCGACGACGGTCTGGACCGCCCGCAGCACCCGCTCGTCCTCGCCCTCGGCGTAGACCACCCGTTTCGGATCGGCGCGGGCATGCTCGAACACCGGCCGCATGACCTGGCCCGACCGGTAGACGAATTCTGACAGGCGCTCCCGATAGGCCACGAAATCCTCGATCGGACGGGCCGCCACGCCAGAATCCATCGCCGCCTGCGCCACCCGAGGGGCGATCTCCATGATCAGGCGCGGATCGAAGGGTTTGGGGATGATGTAT
Organism: uncultured Rhodospirillaceae bacterium; assembly: GCA_937891725.1. GTDB lineage: Bacteria > Pseudomonadota > Alphaproteobacteria > Thalassobaculales > Thalassobaculaceae > JANSYC01. The sequence goes on from CALAHL010000012.1 coordinate 6,202, forward strand.
TCGGGACCGAAGGACAGCTCCTGTCCGGAATAGGCGGTGGCGACGATGTCGGAGCTTTCCTGCATGGCCAGATCCGCGATTGCCTTGACCGCCGCGACCTTCATCTCCTCGTTGATGGTGCTGGCACCGACATCGAGCGCCCCACGGAAGATGAACGGAAAGCACAGGACGTTGTTGACCTGGTTGGGATAATCCGACCGACCTGTCGCGATGATGGCGTCCGGCCGAGCCGCCTTGGCGACCTCCGGGGTGATCTCGGGGTTCGGATTGGCCAGCGCCATGATGATCGGCTTGTCCGCCATCTTCGCCAACATCTCTGGCTTCAGAACATTCGGCGCCGAAAGACCTAAAAAGACGTCCGCCCCGTCGATCACGTCGGCCAGGGTGCGCGCCTCGGTCTCCACCGCATACCGCTCGATAATGCCATTCATCTGATTCCGGCCGCGATACACCACACCGTCGATATCGGTAAGCGTGACGTTCTCTTTCTTGAGACCCATCTCCACCAGAAGGTTGACGCAGGCCATCGCCGCCGCACCGGCCCCCGACGTGACCAGTTTGATATCCTCGAACCTCTTGCCGACCAGACGGAGCGCATTGAACACCGCTGCGCCCACGATGATCGCCGTGCCGTGCTGGTCGTCGTGGAAGACCGGGATATTCATCCGCTCCCGCAGCCGCCGTTCGATCTCGAAACATTCCGGCGCCTTGATGTCCTCCAAATTGATGCCGCCGAAGGTGGGCTCCAGTGCCGCGACGATGTCGCAGAACTTGTCCACATCCAGCTCATCCACCTCCAGGTCGAACACGTCGATATTGGCGAATTTCTTGAACAGAGCCGCCTTGCCCTCCATCACCGGCTTGGAGGCAAGCGGGCCGATATTTCCCAAACCCAGAACTGCCGTCCCGTTGGTGATCACCGCCACGAGATTCTGTCGGCTGGTCAAGGTGGCAGCGGCGGCCGGATTCTCAGCAATTTCAGTGCAGGCGTAGGCAACACCCGGTGAGTAGGCAAGCGCCAAATCGCGCTGCGTCGCCATCGGTTTGGTCGGAATTACGGCCAATTTTCCGGGTTGCGGCATGGTGTGATAATGGAGGGCCGCTTCCTTGAGATCGTCCGTCATACCTATGGTCCCTTGGCTTCGTGAACGGACACTGATGAAGGTCCGCCATTGTCCGGATGACCTTACACAAGGACCGAGGACGTCCCAAGGACCAAAGCCCAAAGAACCGCCGTCCAATGGATCGATATGACTTTTGGATGATAT
>CALAHL010000013.1 GCA_937891725.1 uncultured Rhodospirillaceae bacterium
CCACGACCGAGATCAGAGCGGGTGACGTTCGAGGCGGCGACGAAGGGCTGGGCGTGATCATCGTAGATATTTCATACCCTGGGGGGGCTGGCGCTTCTGAGGTCGAGGCTTCCGCCGCGCGATAGCGAGGTCTATTACTCACCTCTGATCGCTGTGGTCAATTCACGACGGTGGTACCGTGACGCCTTCAATGCAGACGCCATTGGCCCAGCCTGCGGGCGTTACGATCTGTGCAGACGATTATGGCCTGGCTCCGGGCGTCTCCCGCGCAATTCGATCCCTGGTGGGACTGGGGCGTCTTTCGGCGGTCAGTTGCATGACCGGCTTTCCCGAATGGCCCACGGAAGCCCGGCGGCTCAAAGATCTGGATGCGGATGTCGATATTGGCCTGCACTTGGTTCTTTCCGACCTTCCGGCCACCGGTACGATGCCTCGGACGGCACCGGGTGGCCGCTTGCCGGGGCTCGCGAGACTATTGGTCGACAGCCATCTCGGCATGCTGGCGCTCGCTGAGATTGAGGAAGAAATGAACCGACAGCTGGATGCGTTCGAGGCCAGCATGGGGCGCCGCCCGGACTTCATCGACGGTCACCGTCATGTCCATAGCCTGCCGGGTGTTCGTAATTTGGTGGTCGCCCTCTTCGAGACCCGGCTCGACAAGAGGAACACGTGGCTCCGCGTCTGCTCGAGCTCTCGCCGCGAGATCATCGGACGGGGCCATTCCGGCGGTCACGCGCTTCCGCAAGCCCTGCTGATCGACCAGCTGTCGCGCCCGTTGTCCCGTCTGGCAGAAGCGAACGGCATTCACAGCAATGACGGGTTTCGCGGTGTGAACCGTTTCGACCCGACCAGATTTGCGTCGTTGTTCGAAACATGGATGTCGGGCACCGGCTCGCGACCGCTGATCATGTGTCATCCGGGATTTGTGGATGCGGCGCTGAGAGACCGCGACTCCGTGACCGCCGCCCGCGGGTTCGAATACGATTTTTTGGCCAGCGACGATTTTCTGAAGCTATTGGACCGGTACGGTCAGCATCTCCAAAGGCTGCCCTGGCCAGATTCGGATCGATCCGTTTTCAGGTCATAACGTCTGTCGGGAACCGGTGAGGCGCAAGCTCACAATCTCGCCGATTGGCAGGTCCTGATCCACGTCCCGATGCCACGTCGCACCACCGGTAACCCGGTCCCGGCAGCGCTCACGAAATCAGCAGGCGCAGCCGGCCCGTGATGCTGGTCAGAGCCCGAAAACCTAAGCCTTAGCTAGCCTTAGTCGGGGCAGGTTCGGGAGCATCCCAAAACCGGAACAGAACCAACGTCTGCCGGAGGATGGGCGGGGAGCAGGTCACCGATTTCCGCGGATCGGGATCGATGGTTCCGTCTCCGGCGAGCCGATTGACATCAGCGATTAACCGTAACTAATATTTTAGTGTAAAAAGAATAATAACGGCGCGGAGTCGCCACCTTTGGGAGGAATGTCATGAAAAGAACGAGCGGATTCGTGCGGCAGGCTACGATCCTGGCGCTGGTGGCAATCGGCATCGGCGCGGCTGGGCTTCCGGGTACGGTCGACGCTAAAACGGTATTGCGCATCGGAACCGTGCTGGCCCCAGGGGACCCGATGGGGCAGGGGCTTGAGAAATTCAAGAAGGATGTCGAGGCCGCCACCGGCGGCGAGGTTGTCATCGATGTTTTCCATAACTCGCAGCTCGGTGACACCACCGAAATGCTGGATCAGGCCCGGGCCGGCGCCAACGTGGGGACGGTGACCGACGTCGCCCGCCTGTCGAGCTTCGTGCCGTCGCTGGCGATCATGTCGGCGCCGTTCCTGTTCGACACCTATGATCAGGCGGACAAATTCGCGCTGTCCCGGACTTATATTGGCTGGGCCGATGAGCTTGAAGAGAAGGCGGGCCTCGTGATGCTTGCCTCCAACTGGTACCAGGGCGCACGCCATGCGCTGACTCAGAAGCCGGTCAAGGCCCCTGCAGACCTGAAGGGCGTGAAGATGCGCACCATCGGCGCGCCGGTTTGGATCGAGACGATCCGCGCCATGGGGGCGGAGCCGACTCCGATGGCCTGGGGTGAGGTCTACTCGGCCTTGCAGCTCGGTACGATCGACGCCGCCGAGGCCCAGCCCACCGCGATCTGGGGCGCCAAGCTGTACGAGGTCGTCAAGCACGTCACCAAGACCGGACATATCCAGCTCGTCACCGCCCTGGTTGTGGGTGAGGCGGCGTGGAACGACATCCCGGCCGAACAACAGGCGATTGTGCGGGATCTGGCGGTGGCCAGCGGCCGGTACGCTTCCGCGCTCACCATCTCCCTCGGTGAAAAGGCGCTGCAGGACGTGGCGGCGAGCGGTGTAACGGTCAGCGAGGTTGACCTCGCCCCCTTCAAGGAGGCGGTGAGACCGGTCTTCTCGATGCTCAAGCTCGAGAAAGAGGCGCAGATCGTGAACGGCATTCTCGGTCGCTAGGACGGCGTCGAAGACCGCCCGCGCGCAGGCTGATGCACCAGGATTGGAGAGCCTTATATGTTGCGAAACCTGGAATCCGCCTGCGCGGTGGCGCTGTTGACGGCGATCGTGGTTCTGGTTGGGGTCGCCGCAGTGGCGCGAACCCTCGGCAGCCCGATCATCTGGTCGATTGAGATCGCGCAATTGCTGTTTGTCTGGCTCTGCATGCTCGCGGCTGATCTTGCAATGCAGCAGCGACGCCATTTCGCGCTCTCGATCCTGGCCGACCAACTGGGCCCCACGAGTCAGCATGTTCTGCAGGCGATCAGCATGCTGATCGTGATCGGTCTGCTCGGCTTCCTGTGGATCTATGCGTGGCGGAACATGGTGCTGATGCATCCGCGGCTGATCGGCGCGACCCAGATGAACGGATCGCTGATCCACGCCTCCATGGTCGTCGGGTTGTTGCTGCTGCTGCGCACCACGGTGGTGCAACTCGTCGTCCACCTGCGAAAGACGGTGTGATGCTGCTGCTAGTGGCCGCGCTGTTCGCGATCTTTCTCATCGGGGGCGTTCCGGTTGCTTTCGCCCTCGCTCTGGCGTCGATCCCCGTCTTCGTCCTGACCGGCACAATGCCGCCCACCGTGGCCATTCAGAAGATGGTGACCGCAACGCAGAGCTTTCCGCTTCTCGCGGTCCCGTTCTTCATCCTCGCGGGCAACCTCATGAACGCGACCGGAATAACCGAGCGCCTCGTCCGGTTCTCTCGGCTGCTGACGGGGTGGATGGCCGGCGGCTTGGGCCAGGTTTCAATCATGCTGAGCCTCATGATGGGGGGCGTGTCGGGCTCTGCCGTGGCCGACGCTTCGATGGAGGCGCGGCTGCTCGGTCCGAGCATGATCCAGCAGGGATATTCGAAGGAACTGACGGCAGTCATCCTGGCTTTCGGTTCCATCATCACCGCCACCATTCCGCCCAGCATCGGCCTGATCCTGTTCGGCTATATCAATGAAGTCTCCATCGGGCGCCTGTTTCTGGGGGGCGTGCTGCCGGGGGTGGCCTTGACCGCCATTCTGATGGCAACCACCTGGTCGGTGGCCAAGCGGCGGGGCCATTTGCCGGATCTGCCGAAAATTCCGACGGCTCGTGAGATCGGCGCCGGCTTTCTGGAGAGCGTCTGGGCCCTGATGTTTCCGGTCATCCTGGTCGTCGGTTTCCGCTTCGGCATCTTCACCGCAACCGAGGCTGGCGTGTTCCTGGTGTTCTACGCCCTGGTGATCGGCTTTGGGGTATATCGGGAGCTGAGCTGGGCGAAGTTGCTCCAGGCGGCACGGGAGTCGGTCTCGGATCTCGGGATGATCATG
>CALAHL010000014.1 GCA_937891725.1 uncultured Rhodospirillaceae bacterium
TGTTCCCGCAGGTCGATGCGGTTCTCAAGGACGGAATCGGCAGCTACGCGGTGACCGATAACAATATTGTCTGTCAGGCGGTTCAGGCGGTGAAGGCTGCGGCACCCGGCATCGGCGTGATGTGTGACGCGGCGCTCGATCCGTTCACCGACCACGGCCATGACGGGCTCCTGGAGAACGGTGCCATTCAGAACGACGCGACGGTCGAGGTGCTGGTGCAGCAGGCGATCCTGCAGGCAGCGGCCGGCTGCGACGTGATCTCGCCGTCCGACATGATGGACGGGCGGGTCGGTGCGATCCGCGCCGGGTTGGACGCCGCCGGATTCGACCACGTGATGATCATGTCCTATGCCGCCAAATACGCTTCGGGTTTTTACGGCCCGTTCCGGGACGCGGTCGGCTCGGCCTCCACACTCGGCACCGCGTCGAAATCGACCTACCAGATGGACCCCGCCAATACCGATGAGGCGATCCGGGAGGTCGCGCTCGATATCGCCGAGGGGGCGGACATGGTGATGGTGAAACCGGGCATGCCCTATCTCGATATCCTGCGCCGGGTGAAGGACGCCTTCGGGGTTCCCACCTTCGCCTATCAGGTGTCCGGCGAATACGCGATGTTGAAGGCGGCTGCCGACAATGGCTGGCTCGATATGGATCGGGTGATGCCGGAAAGCCTGATGGCGTTCAAACGCGCCGGCGCCGACGGCATCCTGACCTATTTCGCGATCGAGATGGCGAAGCGGTTGCGCGGTTAGCGCCGCGTTCGACGTTTCCAAGACTCTGAACTGATCTCTGGAGCCGACGATGGCCGAAAGCGCGCTCGTTCTGTATTCCGGTGGTCAGGACTCCGCCACCTGTCTGGCCTGGGCGTTGGACCGGTTTGATCGGGTTGAGACCATCGGATTCGACTACGGCCAAAAGCACCGTGTGGAGCTCGACGTCCGCCAGGCCTTTCTGGCCGAGTTGAAATCCGCTGCGCCGCACTGGTCCGAGACCTTGGGCGAAGATCACCTGGTCGACATGGGTATGCTGGGCGAGATCAGCGACACGGCCCTGACCCGGGATACCGAAATTCGGATGACCGATGCCGGGCTTCCGTCGACCTTCGTGCCGGGCCGGAACCTGATGTTTTTCATCACGGCTGCTGCGGTCGCCTACCGCCGTGGCCTGAAGCATCTGATCGGCGGCATGTGCGAAACCGACTATTCGGGTTATCCGGATTGCCGCGACGATACGCTGAAGGCCCTGCAGGTGGCCCTCACGCTAGGGATGGACCAGCGTTTCGTCATCCACACGCCCCTGATGTGGCTGGATAAGGCGGGCACCTGGGCGCTGGCGGCGGAGCTTGGGGGCACCGATCTGGTGCAGATGATTCTGGAACATTCCCACTCCTGCTATCGGGGCGATCGTGCGCACCGCCATGAGTGGGGGTACGGCTGTGACGACTGCCCGGCCTGCGAGCTGCGCAAAGCGGGATGGCAGGCGTATTCCAACCGGGTATGAGGCCGTTCGGTCAGCGAACCACCCTTGCCAGGAACAGCTCCAGACACCGATCCGCCCAACTCCCGCCACTGGTTTGGTGGAAGCCGACATGGCCGCCGCGGGGCGGCAGCAACGCGGTAAGGTAGGGGTTCGAAGCCCAGTCGAAATCGCGGTAGGTCTGGCCGGGAATCCACGGATCGTCGAGTCCGTGGATCAGCAGGGTCGGCACCCGAATGGCACCTAGAAAGTGGATCGCCGAATTTGCCTGATAGTAGTCCCAGGCATCCGCATAGCCGTTGCGCGGCGCCGTCATGGCGTTGTCGAAATCAACCACGGTTCTGGCACGTCGCACCGCAGCCCGCATGGCGTCTGCGACGGCATCGTCGGGCAGCTGCGAGAACTCGAGCTTCATCCTTTTGAGCAGCCAATGCTGATAGAGCGTGTTGCGGGTGGCGGTGAAGCGTCTTGCGGCTTCCGCCAGATCGATCGGCGCGGAGATCGAACACCCCGCGACAATCGATAAGGCGGTCCCGAACTCGGCGATCCCTTTCAAAAGGATGTTCGCGCCAAGCGAATAGCCCACCAGGACGAACCGGGTGAACGGCCCGCTTGCGAGAAGCTGGTCCAGCACCGCCCGGACGTCCCGGGTCCGGCCGGAATGATATTGCTCCCGGCATTGCCCCATGGATGGGCCGGCGCCTCGCAGGTTCAGCCGCAGGACCGGATAGCCGTCTGCGATCAGCCGGGCGGCCGTGCGCCGCACGTACCTGCTGTCCTCGGAACCGGTCAGGCCATGCAGAATAACGACCAGAGGCCGATCCGCAGCCGGGCCTTCCGGATGATCCAGCGCGCCGAGCAGGATATCGCCGGTGCCGTCCTCCATGGGAAACCGCATGCGCTCGGTGCGCTTGGACGGGATCTGCGCCATTGGCAGGAACAGGAAATCACCGGCGGTCTGAAGATCGCCACCGATCCAGGGAAAACGTTGCCGGAACGGGGGGAAGTCGAGTTTAGGAGGCGGCGCTTTCGTCATCCGGCTGCGGATCCTCCTCAGGCTCGCTGTCGTCGAACGACAACAGCCACTCATGGACCACCGAGATCTGATCCTCGGTCATCAGCGCGGGCGCATGGCCGCAGCCTTCGAACTCGACCAGCTCGGCCTTCGGTCCGCGCCGGGTCATTTCCTCCGCCGTCTCGCGTGTCAGCAACTTCGAGTCTGCGCCCCGCAGCACTAGCACCGGACAGGTGATCTGGTCCCACAGCGCCCAGAGGTCGACATCTTTGAGCGGCTGTTTGAAGACGTCGCCGATCGCCGGGTCGTAGTGCAGGGCGTAGGTGCCGTTTTCCTGCCTGGAAATGGAATGCAGCACCAACTCCGACCAGGCGGCATCATCGGGCACGCCGAATTCCGCGTGGACCTCCTGGAAGTAGCCGAGCGCCTCGTGAAGACTGGCGAACCTCGGGTCCTGGCCGACATAGGTGCCCATCTTCTCAAGTGCGGAGGCCGGGATGAACGGGCCGACATCGTTCAGCACCAACCGGCGGATCGGGCTGTCCTCGCCGATCGCCAGCATCATCCCCATCAGACCGCCCATGGACGTGCCGACCCAGTCGACCTGCTCCAGTCCCCGATAGTCGAGGAAGGCTTGGGCGTGCTTGAGATAGGTGGGATAGGTGTAGCTGGTCTTGTCGGCGAGCCAGCCGGAGCGTCCGCGGCCGGCGACATCGACCTCGATCACCCGAAAGTCCCGGGCCATGGCGGTCGCCAGTCGGTCGAAATCCCGCCCCTGGCGGGTCAGACCGTGGACGCAGACCACCACCCGATCCCGCGCCCGCGCGCCGAAATCCATGAACGCCAGCCAGACCGTGCCGTTCTCGTCGGTATAGGGAAAACTTCCGGGATCTGGACGCATGGCATCCCTCCAGCCGATTGAACTCGTTTGATCTCTCCCTGCGGGAGTTTCGGGCGTGGTCGCGGCGGGTGCAAGGGGGGACGGGCTGCCTTGACGGATTTAGGCTCCCAGACCGGCAACCCGTTTGACGATCGCAAGGTCCAGGGTCTTGGTGGACAGTTTGGTGCCGGTCATGTCCGCGCCGTCGATCAGGGCGCCGGCCATGTTGCAGCCTTCCATGTTGGCGTCGCGGAATCCCGCCGGGAACTTGCGGCCGGTCGGCTTGTTGTCCGGGCCGATGATTTCGGCCTCTTCGATGGTGGCGCCGATGAACAGGGCCTGCGCCAGATTGGCCTTGCCGAAACGGGTTCCCGCAGCCCTCGCGAAGGAAAAGTCCGCGCCCTCCAGATCCGCACCCGCGAACGAGGTCAGAAACAGCTCGGCCTTCACGAAGGCGGCTTGCTTCAGGGAACAGCCCTCGAACGAGACCCCCCGCACATCGCAACTCGAGAAATTAAGCCCGTCCAGGTTCCGGCCTTTCAGGTTTGCCGGCTGACCGACCGCCCCATTGCTCGCGATCCAGAGACTGTGGTCGCGCAGCGCCTTCTCCAGATCGCCCGGCAGCGCAATGGCGTTTTCCCGGTAGATCGCGCCCGACAGGTTGGCATTTGT
>CALAHL010000015.1 GCA_937891725.1 uncultured Rhodospirillaceae bacterium
GACTACATCCGCACAGACCGCCGGGGTGACGGCAAGGCGAAGTCCAAATCCGACGACGGCGGTAAGAACAAGAAGGATCAGCGCCGTGATAAGGCGGAGGCCCGACGCCTCAGCGCCGTGGCCCGTAAGACGGCGAAAGAGGCCGAACGAAAGCTTGAGAAGCTGATCGCCGAGCGCGACGCTCTTGTGGCCAAGCTGGGCGATTCGGGAACCTATAGCGGGTCGACAACGGACCTTCAGAAAATGATCCAGAAAAAGGCGGAACTGGACGCCGCCGTCGATAAAGCCGAAGAAATCTGGTTGAAGGCGGCCGAAGTGCTTGAGGGTGCCGACGCCTAGAGACATCAAAAGATAAGAAACTCCGGAGGACTGCGCTATGACCCCAATTGCCATGATCGACGCCGAGAGCGTGAAGGCTTTGCTGGATGGCTCCGACGAGATCGCGCTGATCGATGTGCGGGAGCAGGGGGCCTATGGCGCCTCTCATCCAATCCTGGCGGCGAACATTCCTTTGGGGCGGATCGAACTGTTCGCGGGCGAGCGTCTGCCCCGGAAATCGGTTCCGATCGTCGTGGAGGATTCCGGCGAGGGAGAAGGGCTGGCGGAAACCGCCGCGCGCAAGTTCATGGCGCTTGGTTTTACCGACGTGAAGATGCTGGAGGGCGGCACCAAGGCCTGGGCGGCAGCGGGGCTTGAGCTGTTCAGCGGCATGTTCGTGCCGTCCAAGGCATTCGGGGAATTCGTGGAACATGCCTACGACACGCCGTCGGTCTCGGCGGATGAGTTGAAGGCCATGATGGACAGTGACCAGAAGCTGATCGTGGTCGACAGCCGTCCGATGGACGAATACCGGGTGATGAACATTCCGACCGGCATCGATGTGCCGGGGGCCGAGCTTGTCCTTCGCGTGGGCGAGATGGCGCCGGACCCGGACACCACCGTGGTGGTCAATTGTGCGGGACGGACCCGCTCGATCATCGGCGCCCAGTCGCTGATCAATGCCGGCATACCCAACAAGGTCGTGGCGCTGCGAAACGGCACCATGGGCTGGCACCTGTCGGGCTACAAGCTCGAGCACGGAAAGCAGGATTTCGGCCCCGAGCCGTCGCCGGAGACCTTGGTGGAGGCGCAGAAGCGCTCGGCACAGGTCGCGACCCGGTTCGGGGTGCGCGGTGTCGATGCCGCAGCTTTGGACCTCTGGCGCGCCGAGCAGGACAGCCGGTCGCTGTTCATCCTCGATGTGCGGACAATCGAGGAATTCGAGGCTCAGCGCATCGCCGACAGTTGGCACGCCCCTGGTGGTCAGTTGGTGCAGTCGACCGATTTCTACGCACCGGTGCGCAATGCCCGCATCGTGCTGGTCGACGACAAACTGGTCCGTGCGAACATGACCGCAAGCTGGTTGGCGCAACTCGGCTGGAACGAAGTGTACGTGCTGCAGGATGGGCTCGAGAGCCAGAAGACCGTGTCCGGCCCCTATGTACCGCCGATCCTGGGGCTCGAGGCCCTGCCGCCGTTGAACGAGGTGTCACCGACCGAGGCGCTGGAGAAGATGGAAGCCGGGACCGCGACCCTGCTCGATCTCGCCAAGGCGCTTGAGTATCGCGACGGGCACCCGGAAGGGGCGTGGTGGGCCAACCGGACCGAGATTCTGGCCAATATCGACAAAATCCCGGCTGATCACATGATTCTGCTGACGTCGCCAGACGGTAGCCTGCTGGCCCGGTTTGCCGCCGCCGAACTGCTCGGCGCCGGTTGGGATGTGGCGGTTGTCGATGGCGGCAACGCGGCCTGGGAGGCGCTGAAACTGCCGATGGCGAGCGGCATAACAGCCGTGCTCAATGCCCCCAATGACAGCTATCTCCGGCCTTATGACCGCAAGAACAAGGCTGAGATCGAAAAGGCCATGAACGATTATCTGTCCTGGGAAGTCGCACTGGTCGAACAGATCAAAAAGGCGGGCGGGATCGAATTCAAGAAATACGCCTGATCCTACTTGTGCGGGCCGGCCAGTGTGTGCCGGTCGATGCCAACGGTTTTGATCAGCGCGTGAACCGGCAGGCCCAAATGCAGGCCCAGCCTGTCGGCCGACCGCCGTGTGATTCTTGCCCAGAGACGCGGTGCATTGGGGGCGTCGGACAGGGCGAGGCTCACATCCAGGCTGGCGCCATCCGCCTCGGCGATCTCCGCGACCGTGGCGGGTAGCATATTGAGGAAGCTGGCGTCCTCTGGTGGGGTGAGGGCGATCGCCACGTCGCGGGCCCGGATGCGCAGACGGACAGGGGTTCCCCGCTCCAACCCGAGCGTCGAGACGAAAAGTTTTGCACCGCCGACCGACAGCTCGGTCAACCCCCATTCGGTATCCGAGCCGGTGACGGTGGCCCGCAGAACCGAGCCCGCCTCGTGCCGTCCGGTCAGATGCCGCAGGTCCAGACGGCTCGTGAGAGCCTCGACGCTGTCCATGGCCGCGATCCGACCGCCATCGATGAGCACCAGCGTATCCGCCAGCCGCACCACTTCATCCATCTGGTGACTGACATAAAGGATCGGAATTCGACGCAAGGCCCGGAGTTCGGACAGCATCGGCAGGACCTCGGCCTTGCGGGCACCGTCCAAGGCGGCCAGCGGTTCGTCCATCAACAGCGCATCCGGCTTCATCAGCAGCGCGCGTCCGATCGCCACCCGCTGGCGCTCGCCCCCCGACAGATCGCAGGGCCGCCGGTCTAACAGCTTGGACAACCCTAGCAGATCAACTACATCGGCGAGCGTTGGGGGAACTCCGGTCCTGGTCGAACGAGCACCGTAAAGCAGGTTTTGTCGGACGGTCATATGGGGAAAGAGGCGGCCATCCTGGAACACGACCCCCAAATGCCGCTTTTGAACCGGCATGTTGATACGCGCATCGGAATCGAAGAGGACTCCCTCGCCAAGCGCGATCCGCCCCGCATCGGGCCGCAGCAGACCGGCGACGGCGTTCAGTATGCTGCTCTTACCGGCACCCGAAGCCCCAAACAGGGCTGTGATTCCGTCCGATGGCAACGCTAGGTCGACATCGAGGGAGAACGCCCCCAGCGCCTTTCGGATCCGGATCTCGATCATGACGCCCCGCGCTCCTTCAGGCCGATCCGGGCGCGCATGCGCCGGGCCAGGAATTCCGAGGCCCCAAGCGCGACGAAGGCGATCACCACCGAAATCAGGGTGAGCCGTAGGGCCGCCGCCTCTCCGCCGGGGATCTGCGCTTCGGAAAACAACGCGAGCGGCAGCGTCTGGGTCTCGCCGGGAATGTTTGAGACAAACGTGATGGTCGCGCCGAACTCCCCCAAGGATCTCGCGAAGCCCAGGATGGTGCCCGCCAGAAGACCGGGCAGGGCGAGAGGGAGGGTGATGGTCATCAGCACCCGCAACCGACCTGCTCCCAATGTCTTCGCGGCTGCCTCAAGTCCGGGGTCGATCGCTTCGAGAGAAAGCCGGATGGCCCGCACCATCAAGGGGAAGGCCATCACCGCACTTGCCAACGCCGCCCCCTGCCAGCTGAATGCGATTGAGATGTCGAAATGCGACTTCAGCCAAAGTCCGAGCGGGCCGTTCCGGCTGAACAGCACCAGCAGCAGATAGCCGACGACGACCGGCGGCAGAACCAAAGGCAGGTGGACAATTCCATCCAGGACCGATTTTCCCGGAAACCGGCCGCGTGCCAGAACCAACGCGACGGCGATGGCCGGCAGGATCGAGACAATCACAGACCAGATGGCGACCTTTAGGGTCAGCCATAGCGCCGTTGTTTCGGTTTCGCTCAAGAAGGTGTCCATTGGAGGTCAGTCTATCGCGATAAAGCCGCGGGATGTGAATGAGGCCTGACCTTCCGGTGACAGGAACAATCTCATCAGGGCAATCGCCTGCGGTGATTTCGCTCCCTTTTGGGTCAGCGCGATCGGATAGCGGATCGGCGCATGGCTGGCGCGCGGGATCTGGGCCACCACATCGACCTTTCGGGAGGCTTTGGCGTCGGTGCTGTAGACAATACCGAGCGGAACGGCATCTCGCTCCACCAGGGCCATTGCTGCCCGAACATCGCCGGATGGTGCGAGGTGGCCTTTGACGGCCTCCCAAAGTCCGAGAGCCGCGAGCGATTGACGGGCGTATATCCCGGCGGGAACCGAATTGGGCTCTCCGATGGCGAGCCGCCCGCCCGCGAGCCACTCCAGGATCGGGCTTCCGGCGGTCAGGGCTGTTTCGGTGGGCAGCGGCGAGCGTCCGCGCGGAGCGACCATAACCAGCCCGTTGCCGATCAGGTTCCGTCTGGATTCCGGATCAAGCAGCCCTGCCGCTTCGATGCGGTCCATCCATTTGACGTTGGCGGAGATATAGAGATCGGCCGGTGCGCCGGACTCGATCTGCCGGGCCAGCACCGCGCTCGAGGCGAAGGAAGCTGTGGCGCCGATCCCATGGTCCCGGCGGCTCATTTCCAAAACCGCCTCGACCGCCTCCCGCGTGCTTGCGGCCGCGAAAACCAGGACGCGGTCCTGAGCGACCCCGGAATTCGACCAGCACAAGGTGATCATGAACAGGATGGCCGAAAGGCGATCACGAAGCAGGTGGATCATGTCGGAACTCGATCAGGTTGCGAAGACGGCCGACAAAGCGTTATTCACAGTCATGTATAACGCTTGATCCATTGATAATCCAGGTCTGCCAAGGGTTACTCCGTGACCGCCTTCAAGAGTTCAGAGAATTCCGCGACCTCAGCCTCCACAGCGGCGCCTGCGGTGCGTTCAATCTCCCGATACCGGGTCAGGGCGTCACGGCCCAGATCTGTGACGGACGCACCTCCACCGCCTCGTCCGCCCGCCTCGCGTTGAACGAGGGGGCTAACGAAGTCGCCGTTCATCGCCCGCACCAGTTGCCAGGCCCTGCCGTACGACATGCCCATGGCGCGGGCGGCTGCCGCTATCGAGCCGGTTTGCTCGATTGCCTCAAGAAGCCGCACCTTGCCGGGCCCCAAGGCCACGGTATCGCCGATCAGAATTCGGATCCGGGGCTTTGGGGAAGATGGAGTGTCGAACATCGGCGCTACGCGGCCGCTTCGGCGGCAGAGGCCGCGTTCAAACGGACGAACCCGGCCTCGAGATCCGCGATCAGATCCGCGGGGTCCTCAAGTCCGGCATGGACCCGCAGGAGCTGCCCCGGATCGTCCCAGGTCGTCGCGGTGCGGAGCTTTGCGGGATCTCCGGGTAGGATCAGGCTTTCGAAACCGCCCCAGCTGGCACCCATTCCATACAGCTCCAACCCATCCAGGAACGCTGCAAGCGCAGATTTCGGAACCGGCTTGAGCACGAAAGAGAACAATCCGCAGGCACCTGTGAAGTCCCGCTTGAACAGGGCGTGGTCCGGATGGCTAGGCAGGGCCGGGTGATAGACCCGGGAGACTTCCGGGCGGGATTCCAGCCATGTGGCCAGCTCGATCCCGGTGGCTTCATTCTGCTTCAATCGCACGCCCATGGTGCGCAGACCGCGCAGGGCGAGGTAGAGATCGTCCGGCCCTGAACAATTGCCGTGCATCTTGACCATTGCCCGCACTTCGGGGGCCCATTCGGCAGTGCTGGCGATCACCCCCATCATGACGTCGGAATGACCGCAGATATATTTTGTGACCGCCTCGATCACGATGTCGACGCCCTTTGATAGCGGGTCGAAATGCAACGGCGTGCCCCAGGTATTGTCGGTCAGGACGACGGCGCCGCGTGCGTGCGCCACCTCGGTGATCGCCGGGATGTCTTGCATCTCAAAGGTGAGGGAGCCGGGAGCCTCCGTATAGACGGCCTTGGTATTGTCCCGCATCAGCGCGGCAATACCCGCACCGATGGCTGGATCGTAGTAGGTCGTCTCGACCCCGTATCGGGCCAGCATGTTGTCGCAGAACTTACGGGTCGGGAAATAGGCACTGTCGCTGACCAGCAGATGGTCGCCCGCTTTCAGGACGGCCATCAGCGCGCCGGCGATTGCCGCCAGACCCGAAGAGACGGCCACTGCATCCGCCGCACCATAGAGCTCGGCCACCGCCTGTTCGAAGGATCGACTGGTCGGGGTGCCCGCGCGGCCGTAGCGGTAGCCGTCGAAATCCGCATTTCGGCTTTCCAGCCAAGCGGCGTAGGACGGCTGCAGGATGGTGGAGGCGTGATAGACGGGCGGATTGACCACACCGTGATTGTCGTGGGGGCTGCGTCCGGCATGGGCCAAACGGGTGCTGACGTTTTGGGTCTTTGCACCGCCATTCACTGAACTGGGCGAGCGATCCGACATGGGGCGACCTTTCATGAGGGTTCCTAGGCTGGCGATCTGCGGGTGATGATCGATGTGTGCGTCGATCCGATTTCCGATGCGACATACTAGGACCACTGCCCTCATTAAGGGTACCTCTGCATTGTCCCACGCGGTGAAAGCCTTGCGTTCGCGCGAAGGACCGTGTTGGAATGACAGGGTTCCGTGCGTT
>CALAHL010000016.1 GCA_937891725.1 uncultured Rhodospirillaceae bacterium
GCCGGCACCGGCGCGTTGATCGAAGATGACAAGATCGATTTGGGCAAGCCGATCTGGAAGTAGTAATTCGTGTTTAAATTGAAACGGCCCGCCGGATTGGCGGGCCGTTTTGCTGAAGAGCGGATGTTCAGATCCGAGTCAGGTCGGAGCTTAGAATGTCTTGTCGGTCCCGGGCCGGAACTTGTTCTTCGGCGAAAAGCCCGAACGATCCGCTGAGCGCTCCTCCCGGACCCAGACCTCCCGATTGGGGTGCATGCCTCCGCCGCGTGTAGCCGGGACAGCCGTATGGCGGGCGCGATGCAGAAGGCGGGTGTCCGCGATTCCGCAGTTCGGATGGACCCCGCCATGGTCGGCGACCACCTTCTCCCAAGCGGCTTTGCGCTTTGCGAGGACCGCGGGATCGTTCAGCGCGGTGCAGTTCAATTCATTGGTATTCAGGTCGGCCACGATCTCGTCGCCTTCCTCAATAAACGCAATCGGGCCGCCAAGGGCCGCCTCCGGGCCCACATGGCCGATCACGAGACCGACGGAACCACCTGAGAATCGCGCGTCGGTCATAAGCGCTACCACGATGCCACGTTCGCGGCAGAGGGTGGTGATGCGCGAGGTCGGGTCCAGCATCTCCGGCATACCGGGCGCGCCGCTTGGGCCGTCATAGCGGACGATGATCATGTCATTGTTCTGGAACCGCTCCGGTGTCTTGTCGAGTGCCGTCAACAGATCCCGTTCGCCCTCGAAGACCCGAGCTGTGCCGACGAACTTGTTATTCTCCAGCCCGCCTTCGACACCTGCGAGCTTTAGGATTGCGGAGAAGTCAGGCGACAGATTACCCCCGAGCATCCGCAGTCCGCCGGTCGGCTTGTACGGTGTCTCGACAGAATAGATGACTGTGCCGTCGGCGCGCTTTGCGCCCAGCCGGTCAACCTGTGCCGCGAGCGTCTCGCCGGTGCAGGTCATGACGTCACCATTGAGAAGGCCGGCGTCCAAAAGCTCCCTGACGATCACCTGAACGCCGCCGACTTTATCGATGTCGACCATCGAGTATTTCCCGTAGGGCCGAGCGTTGGTCAGGACGGGCACAACATGCTGGGAGAGGTGATTAAACTCTTCCGGCGTCATCACGTCCTTCCAGAAATCCGCGAAACCTGCGGCGCGCGCAATCTCAGGGGTATGCAGCGTCGCATTCGTCGATCCGCCAATGGCCATTGCCACGATCACCGCGTTGCGCAGGGAATCCCGCACCACGATGTCCCGCGGCTTCAGGTCCGTTTCGATCATACGCGCAAGATGTTCAACCAGTTCGGCGGGGAATTCGTTAAGTCGACGGGGGTCGTCGGAGGGTGGTGCCACCATCTGGAGCGGCTGCATGCCGACGACACCGATGAAGGTCTGCATGGTGTTGTAGGTGAACATGCCACCACAGCTTCCGAAACCTGGGCAGGCATGACACGAAATATGGTGGCGATGTTCGGGGTCCGGATGTCCAGCAACCTGGTAGGCGCTGACGATATCCAGCGCTTCGCCGGTCTTCGGGTCGGTGCCGGGATGGATTGCGCCGTCCGACATGATGATGGCCGGTTGATTGTGCTCCAGCAGGGCTGCCAGGGTGCCGACCGGCGGCTTGTCGCAGGCGACCACCGCTATGGTACCGGCGAGTCCGGTTGCCTCGAGGTGCTCGCACAGCGCGTCGTGCGTGACCTCACGGCCGATCAGCGAGTACCGCATCTCCCGGGTGCCGTTCCGGATGCCGTCGGAGGTCGCAATGGTGAACTCGGGTTGGACCAGCCGGAACTTGAGCTCGCCGGGGCCGGTTCCGATCCGACCTCTCAGAGTCGCGTGAATCGCATCAACCTTCGCCGCGACGCCAAGATAGCACTGGCTGTCGCCCTTCGTGCCGACCACACCGACAGACGGCTCATGAATCAGGTCTGGATTGGTGCCCAACTCGCGCGCGAGGCCGATGGACTGGCTGGAACGGCCCGGATGACGGTCGATGAGTACTGGCTTCGATTGGGTCACGAATGGCTCCTTGAGGCGGCGTGAGGCGGTCGGCGGATATTGGTTAAACTGACAGCAATTGAACAAGATTTAT
>CALAHL010000017.1 GCA_937891725.1 uncultured Rhodospirillaceae bacterium
TCGGTCCAGCTGATGGAGCTTCGGACCGATGACGAGGTCCACGACAACATCGGCGCGTTTTGGGTTCCGGAGGCGCCAGCGCAAGCCGGAGGCAGTTATACGTTCCGTTATCGTCAGCATTGGGTTTCGGGGATTCCGGAATTTCCAAAATCACTCGCTCAGTGTGTGTCGACCCGGACCGGGCGAGCCGGCCGTCCCGGCCAAGATCATCCCGAGGATGCGCGCAAGTTCGTTGTGGAATTCGAGGGGCCCGTATTGGCCGCGCTCGAGACTGATGCAGAGGTGGAGGCTATCGTCGAGACCTCTGTCGGCCGTGTCGACGATGTGTTCGCCGAGCGGGTGCCGGGAACCAAACGCTGGCGTTTTCTGTTCGATCTGTATGAGGACGCGACTCAGCCTTCAGATCTGCGCGGGCTGCTGCGCGGCGGCAACGGCGTGCTCACCGAGACCTGGATCTATCGCCATGATCCCGTACCGCGCACCTGATCCCTACGAGACTGGTAGCGCCACCAGCTTTTGAAATGCAGCCCTGTCGCCCAGGAGCCGCATCCTTTCGGCACGACCGAGCCAGCCAAGAGCTTCGGTTCGCGACGAGGCATCGGCGAGTTTCGTGGTCATTGTCAGATATTCGACATCTGGCTGACCGCGCGTCTGTACCCAATGTGCACCGGCCATTAGGAAATGGCGATCGGCACGGTCTTCGTCGTTGAGCAAACGCTCAATCGACACTCCGGCCAGGTGCTGTTCGACATCGAGGCGTTCCCGCACGGCCGCTGTGACCAGTTCGGGAACTTCGATCTCCTCGGGGGTGTCGAGCAGGCCGAGGTTCGCGAAAGC
This sequence comes from uncultured Rhodospirillaceae bacterium, assembly GCA_937891725.1. Lineage (GTDB taxonomy): Bacteria > Pseudomonadota > Alphaproteobacteria > Thalassobaculales > Thalassobaculaceae > JANSYC01. The sequence continues at coordinate 838 of CALAHL010000017.1, forward strand.
CATGCCGATCGCACTGCTTCCGCTCGCCCAGGACAGCGGGATCGACATCACCCATCCCACCAGGACCGGCGAAAGCCATGCGAGGACCGGCACCGAGAGTGGCAGCACGGCGGCGACCAGGATCACGCCGAGAACGGTATGTCCGAAGTGTCGACCGAAGGCCTCACCTAGCGGAACCGAGCCGTCATCCCGTCTCTGAAGGTTCCAGCCGGCATCCCGTCCGAGCAGGATGTCCCAGACGTGCCGGGACTGGATCAGCATCATGATTGGTGCGAACAGGGCCGAGACAAAGACTTCGGAAATCCATCCGGCGATCAGCCGCCGCACGTCACCCGGCCGCCTGATGTAGTCGCTGGACAGCAAGGCACGGAAAAGACCGATAATCTTCGGGATCAGGAGAGCTGTGATCGTCCCGACGAACAGCCAGATCATCCGTTCGCTGTCGAACCGGGGCCAGGTCGGGAACAGTTGGAAGGCTTCCGTGAAATACTTCGGTCGGAACAGGTCGGCCTGCACCGTCAGGCCAATACCGACCAGGATCAACGCGAACCAAAGCGGCGACGAAAGATAGCTCATCACACCCATGGCAAAATGCGCCCGGCTGGGCCAGGTCAGGCCCCGCGCGCCGAGCACGCCCAAATGCTGCAGATTGCCCTGCGCCCAGCGGCGGTCTCTCGCCGCAGAATCGAGAAGCGACGGCGGCGACTCCTCCCAGGACCCTTCAAGGTCGGA
>CALAHL010000018.1 GCA_937891725.1 uncultured Rhodospirillaceae bacterium
CGGTCGTCGAGTTCGGGCTGATCGGGCAGACCATGCACAAAGTCGATGAACGGGTAACGGTGGACTCCATCACCGATCTGCACCAGATCTATCATCACATGCTGCGTCGGGTGTTCGCCTGAGCGCGATCGCCCTCCTTTCGTGATGGACCCATGACCGGATCGACCCTCCCAACGCAGACCGAGATCATCTCCTCTCTCTATGGGGGCTGGAGACTGTTCCTCGGGGACGAGACCGGCGTGCGCTATCTGCGCCGGGACCTGGACGGGTTCTGGGCGGCTCTGTGGGCCTTGATCTTCGCGGTGCCGATTTACGTGCTGAAGATAGCACTCGATCTGGGTGGCGAAAGTGTCACGATGTTGGGCTTCGACGGCATGGTGATCGAAGCCGAAATCCTGGTGCTCAGTGGCGTGATCTACGCGCTCGCGATTTACTACATCCTGCCGTCCTTTGAGCGGGAGAGCCGGTATTTCGACTATATGGTGGCCTATCTATGGATCGGCATGGCCCAGGTCTACATTCATACGGTGCCGTCGATCCTGCGGGCCATCGGGGTGATCCCGGATCAGGGTGCCAATTTCATGGCCGTGTCCCTGGTCCTGGCCATGCTGTGGTGGAGCTGGTTCATGACCCGCACCACCCTGAACGTGAATGGCGGCCAAGCCGGACTCATCGTGGCCGGAACGGTGATCTACGAATTCATCTTTGCGATGTCGCTATCCCGCCTGCTCTGACGGATACACAACTCCGGTCAGGTACAGGCCGTCGGCGGGCGCTGTCGGTCCGCCCTTGGTGCGGTCGCGGGCGTCGCGGGCGAGGCGCACCTGATCGGCGGTCCACTTGCCCTCGCCCACCAGTTTGAGCGTCCCGGCAATGTTCCGGACCTGATGGTGCAGGAAGGAGCGGGCCCGGGCGATGATCTCGATCCGCTCGCCTGTCCGGCTGATTTCCAGCAGATCCAGGCTCTTCATCGGCGATTTCGACTGGCAGTGTGCGGACCGGAAGGTGGTGAAGTCATGGTGCCCGATCAGATGTGCCGCGCCCGCGCGCATCGCCTCGATATCCAGCGGACGCGGAACCTGCCAAGCCCGGCCCGCCTCGACCGTCAGCGGCGCGCGGCGGTTCACGATAATGTACCGGTAGGACCGTTCGATCGCCGAGAACCGGGCATGGAAGTCCGGACCCACGACCTCGGCCCGGACCACCGCCACCGGCTGCGGCTTCAGATGGGCGTTGATCGCCTTGGGGAGCGAGAAGGTATCGTAGCGTTCGGTCGATATGTCGATATGGGCGACCTGTCCGGTCGCGTGCACCCCGGCGTCGGTTCGGCCGGCCCCTTCCACCAGGACCCGCTCGCCGGTGAAGCCGAAGATCGCCTCCTCCAGGGCCTGCTGGACCGAGGGTTCGTCCGCTTGCCGCTGCCAGCCCGCGAAGGGACCGCCGTCATATTCGATGGTGAGCTTGAAGCGGGGCATCAGTCGGCCGCATCGCCCGGCCTCGGGCGGCCCAGGATGGTTCCCGGCGGCAGCGGGAAGCCACGCAGGAAATCGCCTGTGTCCATCGGGCCCTTGCCCGGCCGTTGCACACGGGTCGGCCGCAGTGCGTCGGTCCCGCAGGCGATGGTCAGTTCCAGATCCAGGACGGTGCCGGGTGCGTTTGCCAAGCTGCCGAGCGCCAGAACGTCTGCGGCCAGGACCTTGATCCGGGTGCCGTCATGCTCGGTAAACGCGCCGGGCCAAGGGGTGAAGGCCCGGATCTGCCGCTCCAGCTCGACCGCCGGATGGGAAAAATCCAGGACCCCCTCCTCCCGGTCCAGCTTGGCGGCATAGGTCACGCCATCCTCGGGCTGCACTGTGGCGATTGCGGTCCCGGCGGCGAGCTTCGCGAGGGTGGGCAGCAGCGCCTCCGCTCCCAGCTCGGCCAGCCTGTCGTGCAGACCTTGAGCGGTTTCATCTGGGGCAATCGGCAGGGCGTGGCGCGACAGCATGGCGCCGGTATCGAGACCCTTGTCCATCTGCATGATCGTCACGCCGGTCTCGGAATCGCCTGCCAGGATCGCCCGGTGGATCGGGGCGGCGCCGCGCCAGCGCGGCAGCAGCGACGCGTGCACGTTGACGCAGCCGAGACGCGGGGCCTCCAGAATCGGCTGCGGCAGGATCAGGCCATAGGCGGCGACCACCGCGCAATCCAGGTCCAGGGCGCGGAACGCCGCCAGCTCGGCCTCGCCCTTCAGGCTCTTCGGGGTCCGGACCTCGATGCCTGCTTCCTCGGCCGCCACGTGCACCGGGGTGGGCCGTTCTTTCTGGCCGCGACCGGCGGGCCGGGGCGGTTGGGCGTAGACGCAGACCACGTCATGTCCCGCCGCGATCAGCGCGCGCAGGCTGGGAACGGCGAAATCGGGGCTGCCCATGAAGGCGAGGCGCAGGCGAGAGGAGGATGGCGTGCTCACAGCACCGACTTGTCGTCGCGGGTTTTTTTGGCTTTGACCATTTTGCGCAGGATCATGTTGCGCTTGAGGGCCGAGATGTGATCGACGAACAGCACCCCGTCCAGATGGTCGATCTCATGCTGCACGCAGACCGCCAGGACGCCATCCGCGTCCAGTGTCTGCAGCTTTCCGTCCCGGTCGATGTATTCGACCTTCACATCCGCCGGCCGTTCCACCTCGGCGAACATCTCCGGCAGCGAGAGACAGCCTTCCTCGAACACTTTGGACGCGTGGGACGACCAGACCACCTTGGGATTGGCCATCAGGAACGGGGCCGGATGCTCGTCGTTCCCCTCCCGGCTGACGTCCATCACGATGACCCGGCGATTGACACCAACCTGGGGCGCCGCCAGCCCGATGCCGGGCGCCTTGTACATCGTTTCCAGCATGTCATCCATCAACCGGCGCAAACTGTCGTCCACGGTTTCGACCGGCTTGGACGTGGTCTTCAGGATTGGGTCGGGTGCCCAGATGATCGGCAAGAGAGCCATCGCGATTCGGTCCTATAAGTGATGGCTTGAGGTAGGCGAAGCCGGGCGGAGGGTCAAGGTTTTCAGCTGGTTCCGCTAGGAACCGCAGTGCAATTCAGCAGGTTCGTGGTGCGGTGATAGGCTGGGAGGCATGAGCACGATTGAAATTCTTGTCCTGATTCTGGCGGTTTGCCTGGTGGCTGCCGTAGCGGCCCTGATCCTGCGCGGCCGGGGTGGCGACAGCGTCGTCGATGCCCTGGCCGAGAGTGAGTACCGCCAGCAGCAGGCGGCCGAGCGGCTGGCGGCGATGCAGTCGGAGCTTGCCGGACGGCTGGGTCAGCTGGCCGAACAGAACGCCTCCGGCCAGGCCCGCATGGCGGAGCAGTTTCAGGTGCAGGAGCGGGCGTTGTCCCGAAAGCTGGAAGAACGTCTGGCGGATGTGACCAAGCGGGTCGGCGAGAGTCTGGAGAAGACCTCGAAACAATCCGAGACCACGATCGGCGATCTGAAGACCCGCCTCGCGGTGATCGATGCGGCCCAGAAGAACATCACCGAGCTGTCGACCCAGGTGGTCGGCCTGCAGGATATCCTCTCCAACAAGCAGACCCGTGGGCAGTTAGGTGAGATCCAGCTGAACGATCTGGTGATTCAGGCCCTGCCGCCCAGCGCCTATCAGTTCCAGGCACCGATCGGCGACAACAAGCGGGTCGATTGTCTGCTGACGCTGCCGAACCCGCCGGGCCCGATCGCGATCGACGCGAAGTTTCCGTTGGAGTCCTACCGCGCGCTGCATGACGCGTCGGACGATGCGGGACGGGCGGCGGCCCGCAAGCAACTCGGGACCGACATTCTCAAGCATGTGAAGGACATCGCCGAGAAATACATCGTGCCCGGCGTGACGGCGGAATCCGCCCTGATGTTCCTGCCGTCCGAGGCGCTCTATGCGGAGCTGCACGCCAATCTCGGCCATATCATGCAGGAAGCCTACAAACGCCGGGTCTGGATCGTCTCGCCGACCACACTGATGGCGACCCTGAACACCGTCCGGGCGGTCCTCAAGGATGCCCGGATGCGGGAACAGGCGCATGTCATTCAGCAGGAGGTCGAGGTGCTGCTGAAGGATGTGGACCGGCTGGACGACCGGGTCGCGAAGCTGGACAAGCATTTCGGTCAGGCGGTGGAGGATGTGCGCCAGATCCGGATCTCGACCGAGAAGGTGACCAAGCGCGGCGAGCGTATCCGTGAGGTCGAGGTCGGCGATGATCCGGCGGGGGCGGCTGAAATTGTCGAGAAATCGGCGGCTCCGCTGTTGGGGGCGGCGGAGTAGCGCCTAGGATTGGGTTCCCGCCACCACCAGACCGCCCTTGACCACATAGCTGCGCGGCGGTCGGTTCACCACCGCCTCGGCGACGGTCTCGGCATCGACCGCAACGAAGTCGGCGGGCGCACCGATGGGGATGTCCCGAGCCGTGTTGAAATATGCTCGGCAGGCATGGCTGGTTGAACAG
>CALAHL010000019.1 GCA_937891725.1 uncultured Rhodospirillaceae bacterium
CGCCGCGCCATCAACCGTGACCCCCGCCGCCGTCTTCCGTGCGCAGCAGGCGCCGGGTGACCAGCCGCAGGGTGAGCCAGAGGCCGAGGATCACGACGGGCATGAGCACGGCGGTTGCGACCGAGGCGCTGATCGGCAGGGAGCCGGATTTTTCCAGGCCGTCGAACAGGATCTTGATCAGGCTGAGCGCGTAGTAGCTGACCGCCACGATTGACAGGCCTTCGACCGTCCGTTGCAGGCGGATCGCCTGTTCCGCGCGGCGGTTCATGGACTTCAGCAGCTCGCCGTTCTGCGCTTCCAACCGCACCTCGATCCCGGTCTGCAGCAGGCTGGACAGGCGGTTCGCCCGGCGGGACAGGGCTTCCTGTCGGGTGGCGAAGGCCTGGCAGGTGCGCATGGCGGGATTGACCCGCCGCATCAGGTAGCCGAACAGGTCGATGCGTCCGTCGATCTGGCCGGGGTTCAGGTCGGACAGGCGGTTCTGCACCAGTTCGTAATAGGCATTGCTGGCGGCGTAGCGAAAGCTGGAGGAGGCGACCACGTCCTCGAGTTCGGCCGACAGGGTCGACAGTTTTTCGAGTTGAGTCTCTTCCTGACCGTGGCTCAGCTCCGAAGCCAGGGCCCGCGCCACATCGGACAGGCCACGCTCAACCTTGGCCAGACGGGTGGAATTGGCTCGCGCGATCGGCAGCGACAGCAACGCCAGCCGGGCATAGGTCATGGCTTCCAGGACCCGTTGCACCAGCTGTCCCAGCAGAACCGGATCCAGGCTGCCATCGGTCCGGATCATCAGCCGCTCGAACCCGTCGTCATGGGTGCGCAGATCGCTGTACACATCGGCGGGCAGGCCGTCGATGGTGTTCGCGAACACCTCGTTGCCGCCGAACCAGCGGGACAGGCGGTTCGGGTCGATGTCCGTTGCGCGATCGCCGCCGACGCTGGCATGCATGGCGACCATGACTTCGCCGAACAGGTTCCGGAGCCAGTCCTTCGGCAGCAGATCCAGCACGGTCTCCTCGAACGGAGATTCGAAGGGTTCGGAGCGCTGAAAGTTGTAGCTGGAGAACTCGGTGTGACGCTCCCACTTCACCACGAACGGACCGAGATCCGAGATGAAATGTTTCACACCGGACTGCGGTTCCGGCTTTCCGAAATGGCGGCATAGGGCGCATAGCTGCTGATGGTCGCGCTCGCCGCCTTGCTCGCCGGTGCCGACCGCCATATGCGACACCCGCAACGGCGCGCGCATGGACTGGAACGGCCGCTCATGCAGCTCAAGCGTCAGCGCGTCCCGTTCTGCATGGAATTTCATAGCCCGCCCCGATCACACACGATTTTCCGAAAGATATAGGGCGATTGCTTCCGGGGCCATGTCTTGTTGCGCTTCTTGATGGACCCGTCCGCCAGCCAGTCCGCCCGACCGCCTCTATTCGGCGGCCTGGGGCGCCTGCGGTCCGGGAGCCGGAGGCGCGCCGACATGGCCGTCGATCAGGCTCTGGCCGGGCTTCACGATGGAGAAGTCTACTGGCACCATTTCGAGATCTGGGGTGCCGCCGCTCAGGGTCACGCGGGTATAGCACGTGGCGTCCAGATCGCCGGTCTCGGGGAAATCTTCGCGGAAATGGGCGCCCCGGCTGTCCTCGCGGGCGAGGGCGGCCTGTGCGATCACTTTCGAGACCAGGATCTGGCTCTCCAGGTTAAGCCAATCGTGCCAGGTGAGATTGAACGCCCGGTCGCCATCGGCGAGGCCGGTGACCGCCAGATCCGCTGCGATCTCCGACAGCCGGTCCTGGCCGCGCCGGACGCTCGCGTCGGTGCGCAGGATGCCGACCTCATCCCACATGTCCCGCCAGAGCCGGTCGCGCAACGCCCCCAGATCACCGGGCTTGAGCGCGAACGGCCGCTCGGCCCGGGCGACCGCCTCGTCGATCACCTTGGTGTCCGGGTCGGCCAGCACCCCCTCGCGCGCGACGAACGCCGCCATCTCATCGCCCGCGATGCCGCCGAACACGGTCGAATTCGCGACCCCGTTGCCGCCCAGCCGGTTGGCGCCGTGCACACCGCCGCAATCCTCGCCGGCCGCGAACAGGCCCGGCATGGCGGTGCTGGTGTCGATCTCGAACTCCACCCCGCCCATCATGTAATGCGCGGTCGGCACCACCTCGACCAGACCGCCCGCCAGATCGAAGCCGCAATCGGCGCAACGGGTCACCATGCCCTTGAAACGTTTGGCGACCTCGGCGGGACCCAGATGGCTCATCTTGATCCAGACCCCACCCATCGGCGTGGTTCGCCCGGCCCGCATCTCGGAATAGATCGAGCGGCTGACCACATCGCGGGTGGCACGCTCACCGGCCGGATCGTAGCCCGCCATGAACCGCTCGCCCTCGCCGTTGAGCAGGTGTCCGCCGGCGCCGCGCAGCCCTTCTTCCAGCACCGTGCCGGTCATCCGTGTGTCCAGCCCCGCGAGCAGGCCGGTCGGGTGGAACTGCACCATTTCCATGTCGCGCAGCCCCAGGCCCAGCCGCAGCGCCATGGCCATGCCGTCGCAGGTCTTGTCGCCCGATGGGGTGTGGTAGAGATACATGGTCGGCCCGCCGCCGGTTGCCAGCAGGGTCGCCTTGGCCCGCACCATACGGTAGCCGCCGGTGCGCACATCGATCATCAGCACCCCTGCAAGGCGGGAGCCGTCGGCTGCCGGAATCAGGGCCAGCGCCCGATGCTCCTCCAACCGGTTGATGTGCCGCGCCCAGACCTGCTCCATCAGACGGTTGATGATCTCGATCCCGGTCAGGTCGCCCTTATGGACGGTGCGGTCGAAACTCTGTCCGGCAAACGCCTTCTGGTGCAGCGAGCCGTCCGGATTGCGGTCGAAATAGCAGCCGAGCTCGTTCTCCAACTCATGGATCCGCTCAACCGCCCCTTCCACCAGACGCCAGGCGAGGTCCTGTCGGGGCAGCCATTTGCCGCCCACGATGGTGTCCATAAAGTGTCTTTCAAGACTGTCTTCGGCGTTCAGCGCGACGTTATAGCCGCCCTGCACCATCCGGGTGCAGCCCGACTTGCCGAGCAGCCCCTTGGAGGCAACGGTCACATCCAGATCCGGGTTCGCCTTGGCGGCATGCAGGGCCGCGAACAGGCCAGCCCCGCCGGCACCCAGGATCAGGATATCGGTGTCGTGGGTTTCGATCTGCATTGTCATCCGACCTGCACCAGGAAGATCACGCCGACCACTGCCGCGACCGCCGCACCCAGGGCTATCAGCCGCTTCATGCTGTCCCGCCAGGGCAGGAACTCCAGGATCAGCACCCGCAGCCCGGCCATCAGGTGCGCGGCCAGCAATACGACCAAACCCCATTCGGCGACCTTGACCAGCGGATTGTCGGTCAGCGCCAGGGCCCGGTCCAGACCGGCGGCCCCCTCCATCGCCGTGCCGAGCAGCAGGAAATGCACCGGCAGAAACAGCGCCAGTGCCACGCCGGAGATCCGGTGGGCGGTGAACGCCCAGAAACCAGGGTGGTTGCGGGACGGCCGGAGTCTCATCCCACCACCACCGCCAGGACCGCGCGGCCGCCCAGCATGAACAGCAGAATACCAAGGCCGATCATCGCCTTATCGACAACTTCGCCGCGCCAGGACGTGTGCTCCCGGATCACATTGCGCAGGCCGATCGGGGCGTGGATCGCGGCCGCGAGCACGAACACCCCGTAGAACAGGGCCCAGCCCACGCTGCCGCGCGTCCTGTCCAGGATCTCCGCTGCGGTAAGCCCGCCTTCGACGGCCAGGAGGATCAGGATCAGATGCGCGATCACCAGCGGCGCCAGGACCATTGCGGACAGGCGCTGGGCCGCATACAGCCGGACCTCGATCACCCCGCGTCTCCCGTCAGCAGTCCGACAAGGCTCATGCGTTTCAGCCCGGCGATCCCTCGGGTCGGGTTCAGCCCGACCGGACAATGCTCGACGCAGGAGCCGTGGGAATGACAGCTGTGACAGCCGCCGCTCCGGCTGACCGCGTCCAACCCGGTGCGCTTTCCGCCGTCCCGCTCGTCATTCACCAGCGTCCAGGCCCGGTTGAGGGCGGCCGGACCGAGATAGTCGTCATTCCACGCCACCACATCGCAGGCGGCATGGCAGACCCCGCAATTGATGCATTCGATCCCGGCATCGGCGGCTTTGCGCTTGGCGCTTGACGGGCTGATTGTTGAGAGCGGGTCGTGGCGGGTTTTGGTCGGGTGGAAGCGGCCTTCCGCCGCCTGCCATTTCTCGAAGAACGGCGTCATATCGACCGCCAGATCCTTCAGGCGCGGCAGGTTGCGCAACGGCTCGATCCGCAGATGACCGTCCTCGGCGACCTTGCCCACATGTGTGCGGCAGGTCCAACGCGGCTTGCCGTTGACCGTCATCGCACAGGACCCGCAGACACCGACCCGGCAGGCAAACCGGTAGGCCAGTGCCGGTTCCGCATGGCGCTGAATCCAGGTGACGATGTCCAACACCGTCTGATTGGCGCGGTGGGGCACCGTGAAGGACTGAAACCGACCGTCATCCTTGCCCCGCCAGACTTCGACGGTCAGCGTGCCGGTTTCAGATCCGGGCTCGGATCCGATCTCGGCGGGGCGATCGGTTTCTGTGACGGTCACCGCTATTCGGCGGCCTGTGCCGCGGGCGTCGCGTGGGCCTTGGCTGCGGCCTCGACCATCACGAAGGTGAACACCTTGGAGGCGATCCGCCATTCCCCGTCGAGTTTCACGAAGTTCAGGTAGTCGGTGAACAGTTTCGGCTCGATTCCGATCTGGACCTTGACCAGCGCGCAGTCCGGTCCGGCGAGGTCGATCGAAAGGATCTGGTCGTAGCGGACCTGACCGTTCTCGGCCGGGCTCTTGCGGCCCTTGACCCGCTCGTAGACAGCCGGCATCGGGTCGTCGACCATCTCGCCGGTGGTGCCGGAGATCAGGTGGCAGTTCGGATGGAAAACCTTCTTCAGGGTCTCGACGTCTCCGTTGTGGAACCCGTCGAAATAGAGCTGCATGGCTTTGGTGAGTTCGGCATAGGCGGTCGACATGGCAGACCCTTCCTTGCGTTGAGTGAATGACACGGGGAGTATGGCCCCGGCCCGTGCTTCATCGCAACGGGCACCTTCCTAGGTAGGTCGAAAGGGATGTAACGACATGGCCCGTTATCCGATTGAACAGATTCAGAGCTGGCATGCTCACGTCTATTTCGACGCCGGAAGCCGGGAGCGGGCGGCGGCCCTGTACGAGGTGGTCCGGGAGCAGTTTCCCGACACCGAACTCGGTCGGTTTCACGAAAAACCGGTCGGACCGCATCCGATGGGCA
>CALAHL010000020.1 GCA_937891725.1 uncultured Rhodospirillaceae bacterium
TCAACAGGACCGCACCTATGCAGACAGCCAATTCAGACGAGCACGCCGCGCGCGTCTTCCAGAGTCTTGGAGAACGTCAGGAACCGGTCCAGTTGGGTCGCCTTCAGCAGCTCGAGCGGCTGCTGGCTGGCGCCGCTGAGCACCACCTTGATCTTGCGGGCGGTCAGCGATTTGTAGATATGAACGATCAATCCGATGCCGGAACTGTCGATGAACTCCACCTTGGAGATATCGATGATCACCGGTCGCCCCGCACCTATCACGGCCTCGACGTCCTCACGCATGTCCTGAACCTCGGCGGAATCGAGATCGCCCTCCACCGAAATCAGCGTGTGATCCTTCTTCTTCTCGATCGAATAGGTCATTAAGCCTCCAGAACACCCGCCGCCTTGTCAGGCCGCCCCAACGCCGTAGTCCTCTAACAGCAAAACTCTCAATCCTTCGTTAAGGCTGATCTCCGTCTGAACCCCAAGCCGTTCGCTCGAGAATGCGGGATTGCCGAGCGACTCCCGGATGTCGCCCGCGCGGGCCGGACCGAAACTCGGTTCGACCGACGATCCCGTCATCTGCTTCAACGCCTGCGCCAAACCCAAGACGGTCGTTGGGATGCCGGTGCACACATTCCCCACCGGGGCGGTCGTATCCGCAGCAGCCAGCCCCGACAGGATATGTGCCACCACATCCGCGACATAGACGAAATCACGCACCTGTCCGCCATCTCCATGGATCGAGACCGGCTGGTTCTTCGCGAAGCGGGCTGCGAAAATCGAAATCACCCCGGAATAGGGCGACGATGGGTCCTGGCGAGGCCCGAAAACGTTAAAAAATCTGAGCCCGAAGGTCGGAACTCCGTGGATCCGTCCGGCGACACCGGCATGCAGCTCCGAGCCGAATTTGTCCGCCCCATAGGCCGTCAGCGGATGTCCGCCTTCACTCTCCCGCAGCGGCACGTTGAGATTGTCGCCGTAAATCGCGGCCGAGGAGGCGTAGACCACCGGAATGTGGCCGGTATCCCGCGCCGCCTCCAGCACCCGGACGGTTCCGGTCACATTGACTGCATGGCTTTCGGCCCAGGTTTCGTTGCATTTCTGAACCGATGCGATCGCCGCCAGATGTACAATTCCGGCGCACCCCTCGACGGCCTTGGCAATCGCGGCCGGATCGGTGATTGAACCTTCAACAATGCGCATGGTCCCGGGGATGTTGTCGCGCTTGCCCGTCGACAGATCATCCAGGACCACCGCTTCGTCGCCGCGCGCGAGCAGAGCGTCCACCACGTGGCTCCCGATGAATCCGCAGCCACCTGTCACTAAGATCCGAGCCATGCGTTCAGCATCCTATTCACGGTCGATCCGGTCGAGCTTGAGGCCTATCAAACACGTCGGGTGAAGTCGGACAAAACGCCCTTCGACACAACCACCCAAACCCCGGCTTTCTCTAGACCTTGCCGGTGAGCTTGGCGAGCAGCACTTGTATCCCATTGAATTTCAGATGTTATTTTCGACACCCTTCAGGGACAAATTGCCAATTTCGTTTGCATTCGATGAAAATGCCGCGAATCTGACGACCTAGCCGAGCTCGAAGCTTGTCACCCCGAAGATTTGATTTAGGTCGAGGCCGGGGGCCCGGCCGGTGTACATCCGAGCGGTCTCGAAACCCGGTGTCAGGCCGAGCCCTTCCGCCAAGCCGATTGCCTGAGCATTCGGTTCCGGTACATCCAAATAAAGTTCGACCTCCGGGGCCATAGCAACCGAGCCGATTGCCTCCAGCAGCACCGCCATCAGCGCATCCGCGACGGCGGGCTCGACCGCAAATAACTGGCCGATTTTCCAGCCGCTTCGGCACGGGCGCGCCACCCCGATCCCAACGATCTCTCCGTCGCGCACCGCGATCCGCGCGATATGGCCGTCGGCGGTGAGCCAGGCATCCAAAAAATCCGTCCGCTGGGCTGGAAACAATCTGCGGTCAAAGTCGATAAGCTCTCTGGTGACACCAGTCACTGGAAGGACCGAGACCCCGGACGCCTTTACCGCATTCTGCGTTCGAACCCGACCGCCGAACCGAATGTTCCGGTAGGCGAGTTGAAAGCCGGAGCGCTTGTAGTTTTCCTGCTCGGCGACCACTCCGTCGAGACCGACATTGCGCGCTCCAGCATAGCTCATTCCGGCCTGCCAAAGCGTGTAGCCCAGCCCCTGTCCCCGCCACTCCGGATGCACGATGTAGAAGCCGAGAAAGGCGAAGCTTGGATCATAGGCGACCACCGAGATCGACGCGACCATCCGGTCCCCTACATATCCCCCGATAAATCCGTTCGGGTCCTGGGCGGAAAAGCAGGCTGCGTCCTGCGCGCCCGGGTTCCAACCTTCAGCCGCCGCCCACTCGACGGCGGTCCCGATATCGGCCGGACTCATCACGCGGATCACATAGCGGTCGATCATAGCGACGCCTCCTGCGGCGCGTGATGGGCATGCCAGTGTTGCGCGATCTCGTCCCGGCGGCAGATCCAGACGCCTTCATGCTTCTCGACGTGATCCAGAAACCGGCGCAGCCCCGCGATCCGTCCGGGACGGCCGACAAGCCTGCAGTGCAAACCGACAGACATCATCTTGGGGCTATCGGCACCTTCCGCCCAAAGCACGTCGAAACTGTCCCGCAGATAGGCGAAGAACTGGTCGCCGGAATTGAATCCCTGGGCGGTCGCGAACCGCATGTCGTTGGCGTCCAGGGTGTAGGGTATGATCAGGTGGGGCGCGCCGAATTCGGTGGTCCAATAGGGCAGATCGTCAGCATAGCTGTCGCTGTCATAGAGAAAGCCGCCCTGCTCAACCACCAGCTTTCGAGTGTTCGGACTGATACGTCCGGTGTACCAGCCGGTCGGACTGACGCCCGTGGTGGTTTTGATTGCATCGATGGCGCGGCGGATATGCTCCCGCTCCTCCGCCTCTGGCACGTCCTGGTAGTCGATCCAGCGGTAACCGTGGCTCGCCACTTCCCAGGCCGCCTCGATCATCGCGGGACCGACATCAGGGTTGCGTTCCATTGCCATGCCGACCGCGTAAACCGTGATCGGCAGGTTGCGGGACGAGAACTCCCGATGGATCCGCCAGAACCCGGCGCGGGAGCCGTATTCGTAGATCGACTCCATGTTCATGTTGCGCTGTCCGGGCAAAGGGGCCGCCCCGATGATCTCGGACAGGAATGCCTCCGAGGCCGCGTCGCCGTGCAGAATGGCGTTCTCGCCTCCCTCCTCGTAGTTCATCACGAACTGCAACGCGATCCGGGCGCCGCCAGGCCATTTGGGATCGACCGGGCGCCGACCGTAGCCGACCATGTCCCGAGGATAGCTCTCCGACAT
>CALAHL010000021.1 GCA_937891725.1 uncultured Rhodospirillaceae bacterium
GCGCTCAATTGCCGCTGCAGATAATCGGAGAATTCGTGCAGCCCGAAGTTCACGACCGTGTCGGGGGTGTGCGACTCGAGGGCCGCTCGGGTTTCGTCGACCAATTCCATCGCACCATTCCCTGCACGCAATCCGAAATCGCTCCGCAGACGATGGAGATTGAAGTCGATTTCCGACAGGCCGGTCCAGATAGAGCGCGGGAAGGCGGAATTGAACAATAGGAAGCCGGCGACCGCTTTCGGACTCATGCCGCGCGGGTGTTCGCGCCGGAACGCGTGGTATCCGGCAACCGATCGCAGCAGCGCGTTCCACTGACTGACGTCCACCGGGCTCCCGACCGTCTGATCCATCGGCAGCAGCAGGTGATACTTGATATCGAGCAAACGGGTGGTCTGATCGGCTCGTTCGATGCGCTTACCGAGCAGATAGAAGTGCCAGGACTGATCCCGGAAAAAGGTGCCCTCGGTGATCCCAGTATGCAGCTGGCACTGTTCCTTGATCATAGCCGAGATCCGGGCGAGTTCACTCGGCTTCACGTCGTCGGCGCTCAGGGTCGAGAGCTGATTGTTGAACATGTTCAGGTGCTGCCACATCTCGGTCGAGAGCAGCGGGCGCAGGGATCGGGCATTCTCCTTGGCGGACCGCACAGCCGAGATGATCGACGTCGGATTGTCCCGATCCAGCACGTAGAAGTTCACGACATTCGCGTAGGAGGCCACGTCATAGGCCTTGTCGAACCGCTTCTCATCCGCGTTCAGCTGCACGATCGAACGCCAGTTCTGGCTGCCGCGCGCGTCTCTGGAGAAATGCATGTTCACATCGAGAATTCGGGCGAGATTCTCGGCCCGTTCGATGTAACGGCCGAGCCACATGGCGCAGTCGGCATAGCGGGCCAGCAGAAGTTTGGTCGCGGTACTCATCTCTCCAACACCCATGTGTCCTTTGATCCACCGCCTTGGCTTGAGTTCACCACCAGCGAGCCCCGTCGGAGCGCCACCCGCGTCAATCCGCCGGGCAGCACCCACGTGTCCTTGCCGGTGACGACGAAGGGCCGCAGGTCGACGTGGCGCGGCTCGACCATACCGTCGATCAGGGTCGGGCAGACCGACAGGTCGATCATCGGCTGGCTGATGAAGTTTGACGGATCGTCTAGGACCTTCGCACGGATCTCGTCCAATTCCGCTTTGCTGGCTCGAGGCCCGATCACGATCCCGTAGCCGCCGGATTCGCCGACCGGCTTGATCACCAGCTCGTCCAGATGGTCGAGGGTGTATTTCAGCCCCTCCGGCTCCCGACAAATGTGGGTGTCGACATTGTCGAGGATCGGTTCCTCACCCAGGTAGAATTTGATGATCCGCGGCATGTAAGCATAGACCGCCTTGTCGTCGGCACATCCGGTTCCGACTGCATTTGCAAGCCCGACATTGCCCTTCGCGTAGGCGCCGAACAGGCCGGGCACGCCAAGCAGGCTTTCCGGATTGAAGACTTCCGGGTCGAGAAAGGCGTCGTCCAGCCGTCGATAGATCGCGTGCACCGCTGCCAAGCCGGCGGTGGTCTTCATGAAGACCTTGTCGTCCTCGACCACCAGATCGTTGCCTTCGACTAGAGGCACGCCCATTTCGCGGGCCAGGAACACATGCTCGAAATAGGCCGAGTTGAACACGCCGGGGGACAGCAGCACGATTTGCGGATCGTCCACATGCGCCGGCGCCAGGTCCGTCACCGCTTCCAGCAGCTTCTGGCCGTAGTTGCTGACCGGCCGGATCGGCATTTCTTCCATCAGTTCGGGAAAGGTCCGGAGCATCATGTGCCGGTTCTCGACCACATAGGACACGCCGGACGGGGTGCGGGCATTGTCCTCCAAGACCTTGAACCGGCCCTGGCCGTCCCGCACGAGATCGACGCCACAGACATTGACATAATTTTGGTGAGGCACGGCCACGCCGCGCATCTGCTCGCGATA
>CALAHL010000022.1 GCA_937891725.1 uncultured Rhodospirillaceae bacterium
GTTCGGCTTTAGTGCCGGTGAAGTTGCTGGCGGCCATCGAGAACCCGTCCGCCACAAGATTCGCGGCGCCGAGGATCAGCAGGATTTCGGAGGAGAGTTCCGCGCCGGCGACACCGGCGACAACGGCGAAGGTCGTCACCGCTCCGTCGATACCGCCATAGATCCAATCGCGCAGGTAACTGATTTGAGGACCAGCGCTCAGACGTTCCCTGATTTCGGAAACCTCGTGCCCGTGCTCAAGTGGTGGTCTGGCTGCTGGTTGATTCTTCTCGGCGTCCATTGGACTATCCTGAGGTCTAAAACCGGGTGGGTCGACATCTGACAAAGGCCCTGCAGCTTCTCGGACCACATCTCCGAGGCAAACTCCGGGCGCATCCGGATATACACCATGCTCATTTGCCGGCTTATCGCGAGATGCGTAGGACCGTAGGAGCATACGGTAAGCTCAGAATTCGACCTGCGGAGCAACAATGAAGCTGCTATTCGAGATTGACGACTCCGTTTGGCCGATCCTGTGCGATGCGTTGGCGGCTCCGAAAACGCTGGCGGCCCTCGCGACGATCCTACCCCTTCCTGTCCGCCTCCAGACCCCGAAGATTGCTGGCGCGCATATCTATTGGCAGGCGCCGTTGCTGTGCGATCTCGAGGCGGGAGCGGACATCATGAGCCTTGCGCCGGGTGCGTTCCTGTATTGGCCGGAGCGGCAGTTCCTGGAGATTCTGTTCGCGCCTTTGCAGCAGGAGACCGCCTCGGTCACCGCCCTCGGCACGCTTGAGGACTCAGGTCGGGTGGCTGAAATAGCGCGGCTCGGTGACAGGGTGCGCGAGACCGCCGGTGTCCGCCCGATGACCGGAGTGTTGAGGCTGGCGGAAGGCCAAGATCTTCCAGCGCCGGTCGCGGAAGTTCCGCGTGTCAGTGAACTGGCCGCCCTCCATATCTGCCGAAATGAGATCTGGCAGGCGCCGCCACCCGAACTCGCCGACCTGATTGCCGATCGGGGCATTCTGCATCCGGCGGGACCGGTCCTGTTCGCGGAATCCGAGGCGCGCGGTCTGCATGAATTGCTGTGGTGGATGCGGCGGGACGGGAGCCCGGTCGTGTTGCAGGGCGCTGCCCCGGTCGCCATAGACAAGGCGGCCGCCCGGCTTGGAGGATTCTGTCATTTGACCTCCTGCGCGGAGGTCCTCACCGGAATCTCGGATCTGCTGCGGTCCGGAAAGGTGCCGGCCGCCGATGTGATCGACGAGACCATTCTGTATCTGGGGGGACTGAGCGCCTGGCTCGACACCGCCATCCCGTGGAACGCCGTGAACGAGGCTTTTCGCACAGCGACCGAACCTCAAAAGGACCTTCCGTCATGACCCAGACCGTACTTGTGACCGGCGCATCCCGTGGAATCGGCGCTGCATTGGTGCAGGCACTGGCCGCCCGCGAGGGCACCATCGTTCATGCGCTCGCCCGACCCAGTGCCACGCTGGATGCCCTTTGCGCCCGGACGGGCGCTGTGCCGGTCGGCGTCAACCTGATGGACACGGCTGCGGTGGAAGCGGCACTGACCGGACATGTCTACGACACCGTGATCAACAATGCGGGCATCGTCACCGGGGTCGGCCCGCTGCACGAACGCTCGGCGGACGAGATCGACCGGACCATCGGGTTGAACCTCACCTCGGTTCTGCAAACCCTGCGGATCGTGCTTCCGGGAATGATAA
>CALAHL010000023.1 GCA_937891725.1 uncultured Rhodospirillaceae bacterium
CTTGTCCCCCAGGATCGAGCCACCGGTGCGCCCGGAGGTCGGGTCGACCGCCAGCACCGCCACCTTATGACCTTGCCCGGTCAGGTGCTTGCCGAGGGCCTCGATGAACGTGCTCTTGCCGACGCCGGGCACGCCGGTGATGCCCACCCGATGGGCCGCCCCCGCATGGGGCAACAGCTTGAGCAGCATCGCCTGGGCCTGCTCCCGGTGGGCTGGCTTGCGGCTCTCGACCAACGTGATGGCGCGGGCGACCACCGTCCGATTTCCCGTCAGGACTCCATCGACGTAGTCATCGACTGAAAGCTGGCGGCGGCGCGGGGTCGCGGCGGAGGTGTGGATCGCATCTGTCATGCCCGAGTCCTGACCCAGAGCCGTGATTTTGTCGAGTGGGGTTCGGTCAAAAGGGACCGCGTAACGGCGCGGTCCAACCACTCGAAGGACGAAACCCACCCGGCAACGCAGCCTGAGCAATAGGTGTGATGCGGAGACTGACCTTTTCAGCGGGTCGGTCGCGGATTACGGTCTTTCTTCCCAACCTGGAGTGAAACCGTGCCGCAGATTTCCACCGCCTTCGATGGCGGCAATATCAAGGTCTTGGACCAGTCCGATCCCGGCAAGATCCGGCTGGAGATCCAGAAGGACGGTCAGGCCGATTTTTATCAGTGGTTCTATTTCCGGGTGTCCGAGATCGGCGGCGCACCCTTGCGTCTGGTGATCGAGAATGCCGGCGGCTCCAGCTATCCGAAAGGTTGGAGCGACTATCGTGCTGTGGCCTCCACCGACCGGAAAACCTGGATCCGAGTCGACACCGGCTTTGACGGCAAGGCGCTGACCATCGACCACGCACCGGACGGAGATGTCTGCTGGTATGCCTATTTCGCGCCCTATACCTTGGAGCAGCATGAGGATCTGATCGGTCGTGCGTCGGCGAGCCCGCTTGCCAAGGTGGAGCGTCTCGGGGCGACGCTGGACGGTCGCGACCTCGACATGATCACCTTCGGCAGCGGTCCCAAGCCGCTCTGGATCATTGCCCGTCAGCATCCGGGCGAGAGCATGACCGGCTGGTTCATGGAGGGCGTGGTCGACCGTCTGCTCGACCCGCAGGACCCGATTGCGCGCGGCATCGCCAAGGGTGCGACCCTGCATCTGGTCCCCAACATGAACCCGGATGGGGTCTACCGGGGGCATCTTCGGACCAATGCAGTCGGCACCAATCTGAACCGGGAATGGCAGAACCCAAGCCTGGAGAGAAGCCCGGAAGTGTTTAATGTGGTGCGCCGCATGGAGCGGACCGGTGTCGCCATGTGTCTGGATGTACACGGTGACGAGGGGCTGCCGTACAATTTCATCGCGGGCTACGAAGGTGCGCCGAACGTGACCGAGGCGCATCTGGCGCGACTGAACGGCTATCGCGATCTGCTGGCGACGCTGACTCCGGACTTCCAGACCGAGCACGGCTATCCGAAGGCCTCGCCCGGTACCGGCAACCTGACCACCTCGACCGGTCATATCGCCAACACCTTCCGGTGTGCCGCCATGACGCTGGAGATGCCGTTCAAGGACACCGCCAACAACCCGATGCCGGAGGTCGGCTGGTCGCCGGAGCGGAGCAAGACGCTTGGGGCCGATTGCCTGCAGGCGATCTGCATGATGATGGATCAGTGGGAGAGCGGGCTGTGATCACGGTCTGGGGTCTGAAAAACTGCGATACCTGCAAGAAGGCGCGCAAAGCGCTGGACGCGGCCGGGGCCGACTACGCGTTCAAGGACGTGCGCGCCGACGCGGTCGGAGCGGAGGACATCGCCGGATGGCTGGATGCGGTTGGCGGTGACGTGCTGATCAACCGGCGCGGCACCACCTGGCGCGGCCTGTCCGATGAAGACAAAGCGCGGGGTGATGGTGCCGGGGCGACAGGACTGCTGGCCGAAGCCCCGGCGTTGATCAAGCGGCCGGTCTTCGTGTTCGAGGACGGCACAGTTATCGTCGGGTTCGGAGCGAAGGAGAAAGCGGCGGTCGAGGCGCGACTTTGAACGACAGCACCTATGACATAGCCGTCATCGGTGGGGGCTTGGTCGGCTCGGCTGTGGCCTGGGGGCTGGTGCGCGGCGGTGCGCGCGTCGTGGTTCTGGACGAGGGCGACGATGCGTTTCGGGCCAGCCGGGGCAATTTCGGGCTGGTCTGGGTGCAGGGCAAGGGCGACGGCATGGCCGACTATGCCGCCTGGACCCGCCGCAGCGCCGAGATCTGGCCGGACCTGGCCGCCACGCTGGCCTCGGAGGAGGGGGTCGATGTCGGCCTGCGTCAGCCCGGCGGGATCGAGTCGTTCCTGACCGATGCCGACCGGGACGCGGCCGAGCTTGAGATCAAGCGAATGCACAACCAGGGCCTGCCCGGACGCCCCGGTGACGGTGCCAACGACACGAAAATCATCACGGCCGAGGAGGCGCGTGCGCTTGAGCCGTCGCTGGGTCCCGAGGTGATCGGTGCCGCCTTCAATCCCCATGACGGGCACGTCAATCCGCTCTATCTGCTGCGGGGACTGCACGCCGGATTGCAGCGCTTGGGGGTCGACTACCGTCCCGGCCATGCGGTCGTGCGGGTCGGGCGCGACGGCGGGGGGTATCGGGTGGTCACCTCCAAGGGCGATGTTCTGGCGCACAAGGTGGTACTGGCGGCCGGGTTGGGGAATATCCCGCTCGCCCCCACGCTGGGTCTCAACGTGCCGACCCGGCCGGATCGCGGACAGATCCTGGTCACCGAACGGCTGGCCCCGATGATCGGCTACGCGTACGTCAATTTCCGCCAGACCGAGGAGGGCACGGTGATGATCGGCGCCAGCTCGGCGCAGGCGGGATTCGACACCTCGCTCGATATCGACACCTCGGCGCGGCTGGCCGCACGGGCGCGGCGGATCTTTCCCGCACTGGCCAAGGCGCGGATCGTGCGCACTTGGTCCGCTCTGCGGATCATGTCGCCGGACGGGTTTCCGATCTACGCCGAGTCCGAGACCCATCCGGGCGTGTTCGTCGTCACCTGCCACAGCGGTGTGACCCTGGCCGCTGTCCACGCGCTGGAACTGGCCCCGGAAATCCTGGCCGGTCGGTTGTCGGAGCGTCTGGCGGCGTTCTCTCCGAAACGTTTCGAGATGGTGGAGGCCTGAAATGCCGAGTTTGGAGGCCCTTCTGGTGTTCACTGCGGCGGCGATGGTTCTGAACATCTCGCCCGGGCCTTCGAACCTCTACGTGATGGCGCGCAGCATCTCGCAAGGGCCGAGCGCGGGCATGCTGGCGGCGGCGGGATTGGCAATCGGTTCGCTGGTGCATGTGGCGGGCGCCGCCCTGGGCCTGTCGGTGTTGTTCCGGACCTCGGCTCTGGCCTACGAGATCCTGAAATACGCCGGTGCGGCCTATCTGATCTGGCTGGGCATCCAGGCCTGGCGCGACAGCGGCAGGCCGCTGGATGTGGTGCGGGCCGGCCTGCCGAAGGCGCCGGGCACGATCCTGCGGGAAAGCCTACTGGTCGAGGCTCTGAACCCGAAGACGGCGCTGTTTTTCCTGGCCTTTCTGCCGCAATTTGCGGACCCGGCGGCGGGGCCTTTGATCCCGCAGATCCTGGTCCTCGGCCTGATCGTCACAGTGACCGCGATCCCCTGCGACATGTTGGTGGCGTTCGCCTCGGGCAAGGTTGCGGGCGCCTTGCAGCGTACGCCCTGGATCAAGCGGCTGCAGGATCGGGTGTCGGGCAGTATTCTGATCGCCCTCGGTCTGCTGGTGGCAACCTCCGAGCGGACGCGATAGGACCTGACATGAAGTTTTCCCGTCTCGAAAGCGCCAACGCGTCACCAGCTGTCTGTTTCACGTGTAACGGACAGGTGATCGAGGCCCGGGTCGGCGACAGCGTTGCCACGGCCCTGCTGATGGCCGGGATCGGCAGCACGCGGGATACTGCCCTCTCGGGTGAAGGACGGGCGGCCTACTGTCTGATGGGTGTCTGCTTTGAATGTCTGGTCGAGATTGACGGGATTCCGAACCAGCAGGCCTGTCTGGTGCCGGTTTCCGAAGGCATGAGCGTCCGCCGGCAAGAAGGCGCGCCGCAGGTGTGGAACGGATGAGCACGGTGCGCAATCTGGTGATCGTCGGTGCGGGGCCTGCGGGGATCGCCGCCGCACGGTCCGCCCGTGCGGATGGTTTGGACGCGGTGCTGCTGGACGAGCAGGCGGAACCGGGCGGACAGATCTGGCGTGCGGTCGGGCGGGTCGCGCAGGACCGGCCGGCCGATCTTGGGATGTTCGGGGCGAGCTACGCCAAGGGTGTCGGCCCGGTTGCCGGCCTGTCCGATTGTGACGTCCGTTTCGGAGCGACCGTTTGGCATATTCACCGAGTCGCGGGCGCCTGGGAGGTGGTCTACAGCCGGTCGGGCGTGGCAGAGCGTGTGCGGACCAGGACGCTGCTGATTGCGACCGGCGCCATGGAACGCCCGGTGCCGATCCCCGGCTGGACCTTGCCGGGCGTGACCACGATCGGGGCACTTCAAATCGCCCTCAAACATTCGGGAGCCTATCCGACTGGCCGGGTGGTGCTGATGGGCGCGGGGCCGTTGGTGCTGCTGCTGGCGTCCCAGTTCAAGGCGGCGGGTGTGCCGGTCTCGGCGGAGCTTGATACCGCTCCGACCGACCGACTGCTGTCAGCGGCCCGGCATCTGCCGGGTGCGGTCCTGGGCGCCGCCGATACGCTTCTGGACGGCGTCCGATTGCTGCGTGGCCGTTCGGCTGTCACTGGTGTCACCCCGCTCGAGATTAT
>CALAHL010000024.1 GCA_937891725.1 uncultured Rhodospirillaceae bacterium
AGATCGGTGCGTGAGGGGCCAAAAACCCGTCGGAGCCGCCCTGATACATCAAGGGGTCGTGCCAGAAGCTTTCCGGCAGCACCGCCCCCCGCGCCTTCCGGACCAGTTCCACATGGTTCACATAGGCCGACCCATCGAGCCACTGATAAGCGCGCGGCAATGGAGAGACCGCGTCCGCCGGATTGAACAGGATTTCGCCCTGGACCGCGCCAGCCTCCAGTGCGGCCGAAAGCGCCCGCAGACGCGGTTCCGCCAGGGCCCATTCATCGAGCGCGGCCTGCAGGGTCGGCGCGATCCCGGTTGCCGGGACGGCACGCAGCAGGTCGGAGGACACGACGACCAATTGGCCGTCGCGCCCGGAGTTCAGGGATGCGAGTTTCACTCTGCCGCGTCCTTTTTGGGTGTCCAGGACCTGACATAATCCGGGTTCTCGACCCCGGCGGGCAGATCGCCGACCTCGAGCGCGTCTCGGGTGTCGAGCATGACCGCATACTCGTCGGTAGCGGTCTTCTTCGGCGTCAGCATGCCGGCAAGCGCCTTGGGGTGCGGACCGTGGGTGAAGCCGCAGGGATGGAAGGTGATCATGCCCTTCTCGATATTGTCCCGGCTGAAGAAATCGCCACGGTGGTAGAACAAGACCTCGTCATAGTCGTCGTTGTTGTGGAAGAACGGCACCTTGAGCGCCTCGGGATCGCTTTCCATCGGGCGCGGACAGAAGGTGCAGACCACGAACCGGTTGGCGACGAAGGTGGTATGGGCCGAGGGCGGCAGATGGTAGCGGTGGCTCATCAGCGGACGGAAATCCTCGACATTGATCCGGACGGGTGTGAGGTCTCCCTTCCAGCCGACCGCATCCAGCGGGTTATAGGGATATGTCACCGTCGAGACGGCCCCGCGCCGCTTGATATCGACCCGCCAGATCTCCTCCCGGCCCGCCGGGGTCTGCTGCGCGCGGAAGGGGTCGTCCATCGCCGGCGCGTCCAGCATGGCCGGATCGAAGATCGCGTGATTGCCGACCAGACCCTTGTCCGGTAGCTGGAACGAGCTGTTTGTGGCCTCGATCATCAGGACCTCAGCATCGCCCTGGAAGACCGTCCGCCACATGGTGCCGCGCGGCAACATCACGTAGTCCCCGGCCCGCAGATCCATCCGGCCGAAATCACAGAAGATCTCGCCGGCGCCTTCGTGGATGAACAGCAACTGGTCGCCGTCGCCGTTCCGGAACAGCCGCTCCATCGCGCCGGAGGTCCGCCAGAAACGCAGATCGACATGGGCATTGTGAAGCACCGTGGCCGCCTCGAGCGGCGAGTTGGGGGCCGCGTTCAGCTTGTTCAGATCGAAGGCGCGTGGCCGTAGCGGACCCTCCCAGTCGATCCAGCCGGTCGGTGGACGGCTGTGATAGAGATGGGCGGACGGGCCGAAGAACCCCTCTTTCGACATCTCTCGCTCATAGGTTCCCTCGGGCAGATCCACATGGGCCTGCCGGCTGGTCCGACCTTCGACCTTGGAGAAGCGAACGTAGTTTTTCATGACTTCCTCCTTCACGCGTCTTTGAGGACGCCGCGCTTGACCTGGTCCCGTTCGATCGATTCGAACAGCGCCCGGAAATTACCCTCGCCGAAACCCTCGTCGCCCTTGCGCTGAATCAGCTCGAAAAAGATCGGACCAATCACCGTCTTGGTAAAGATCTGCAGCAGCATGCCGCCGTTCTCGGTCGGTGCGCCGTCTACCAGGATGCCGCGCTTGGCCAACGCCTCAAGGTCCTCGCCATGATGGGGAAGCCGTTCGTCCAGCATTTTATAATAGGTCGCCGGCGGCGGATCCATGAAGGTCATGTCCAGCGCCCGCAGGCCATCGACGGCGGCATGGATATCGTCGGTGCCGAGCGCGATATGCTGGATGCCCTCGCCCTTGTAGAGATCGAGATATTCCTGAATCTGACTTTTGTCGTCGGAGCTTTCGTTGATCGGGATGCGGATCTTGCCGCACGGGCTCGTCATGGCCTTGGACTTCAGGCCGGTCAGCTTGCCCTCAATGTCGAAATACCTGATTTCCTTGAAGTTGAAGAGCCGCTCGTAAAACTCTGCCCAGACATCCATCCGACCCCGATGCACATTATGGGTCAGGTGATCGACATAGGTCAGACCAACGCCGTCAGGACTTGGAACCTCACCCGCCACCGGCACGAAATCGACGTCATAGATTGTCCGATCGCCGTAGCGGTCGACGAAATAGATCAGACTGTCCCCGATACCGTGGATCGCCGGGATGTTGAGCTCCATCGGCCCGACCTTGCCCTCGAACGGCTTGGCCCCGAGCTTGACCGCGCGTTCGAACGCAGCCGCCGCGTTCCTGACCCGGAAGGCAATCGCGCAACAGGACGCCCCATGAACCCGCGCGAAGGCTTGCGCGAAACTGTCCGGCTCGCCGTTCACGATGAAGTTCACGTCGCCCTGCCGGTAGAGCGTCACGTTCTTGCGGCGATGACGGGCAACCGGCCGGAAGCCCATCGACAGGAACAGCTGCTCCAGTTCCAGGGCATCGGGGGCAGTGTACTCGACGAACTCGAAGCCGTCGGTCGCCATCGGGTTTTCCGGTGAGCCTTCTGGGATATGCGGGACTTTGGTCTCAGCCATGGAACGCTCCTGCTGATAGGCGCGGGCCAACAACCGTCCCGGACCGAGAAAGCTTGACGGACACGCGCTCTGTTCGTTTCATCTGAGACTAATGCAGAATTGGTTTCATTTGGAACCAACTTCACGAGCAGCTCCGCATGACCGAGACGGACGCACCGGAATTGAATGACGCGGCTGCGGCAACGCCCGGCGAAACCTTGATGCTGGAGCGGTTCCTGCCCTACAGGCTGTCGGTGCTGTCGAACACGGTGTCGAAGGCGATCGCCAAGCTCTACGCGGACCGGTTCGGCATCACCATCCCGGAATGGCGGGTGATGGCGGTACTGGGCCGGTTCGGGCCAAGCTCTGCGGCGGAGATCTGCAAGGCGACGGCGATGGACAAGGTCCAGGTCAGCCGCGCCCTGCAGCGCCTATCCGAAAGCCGGTTGGTGACCCGCCGGACCGACAAGGTCGACCGGAGACGGGCTATGGTGGCCATGACACCGAAGGGCCGCACGGTCTATGACGAGATCGTGCCGCTGGCCCTGTCACGGGAGGAAATTCTGCTGCAGGGCCTGAGCCGAGACGAACAGACGCAACTGGACGCCTTGCTCAACAAACTAGCAACACGGGCGGAAACGCTGGCGGGGGAGTAGAAAGGCTGGAAACCTACCGGTAGATCACAGCCACCACTTCGAGATGCCGGGTTCCCGCCGGGGTCATCAAGTCAACCACATCGCCGGTCTGCGCCTTCAGGAAGGCCCGGGCGATCGGGCTGACCCAGCTGATCTCGCCGTTCGCGGTGTCGGTCTCATCGACCCCGACGATTCGGATGGTCTTCTCTTCCTCCGCCTCGTCGTCGACATCCACATAGGTCACGGTGGCGCCGAAGAAGATCTGATCCGTGTGGGGCGATTTGCCCGGATCGACAACTTCGGCGATTTCCAGCCGCTTCATCAGGTACCGCATGCGACGGTCAATCTCGCGCAATCTTTTCTTGCCGTAGATATAGTCGCCGTTCTCCGAACGATCCCCGTTGCCCGCCGCCCAGGACACCACTTCGACCGTCTTGGGGCGCTCCACCGATCGGAGCTGCTTCAACTCCATGCGCAGCCGGTCGAACCCCTGGGGCGTGATGTAGTTCTTCGCCCCGCTCGGCAGCGCCGGGGCGACGATGTCCTCCGCCTCCTCCTCGGGGGCGTCGTCGTTCTCTTTGGTGAAGGCTTTGCTCATCGCGCCATCGAACACCGATCGACGGGGCGGTTGCAACCGGTCATATCCCCGTCAGGTCACGCTGGCCCGATCAGTATAGCGCGGATTAAGATGCTCTCCGGTGTCCAGAACCGCTTTCAAATGCTCAACCGCATCGAACACGTCGGCAAAACCCACGTAGAGCGGCGTGAAGCCGAACCGAAGGATGTTCGGGTCTCGGAAGTCTCCAATGACGCCACGCTCGATCAGGGCCTGCACGATACCGTAGCCCTTCGGATGAGCGAACGAGACCTGTCCGCCGCGGAGAAACGGTGCGGTCTCGGACGCTTCGCGTGGTGAGACGAGGCGCAACCCAGCCTCCCCACAACGGGTCTCCACCAATGTGATGAAAAGCTCCTGCAAGGCAATCGATTTGCGGCGCATTGCGCCCATGTCGGCCTCCAGCATGATATCGAGGGCCGCTTCGAACGCGACCAAGCCGATCACGCCCGGGCTGGAGCAGACATGGCGACGAATGCCATCGGCCGGCCGGTAGTCGAGATCGAAGGCAAAGGGGGCGGCATGACCAAGCCATCCCGTCAGCGGTTGGTGCGCCGTCTGCTGATGACGGTTGGCGACGAACAGCCAGGCCGGCCCACCTGGACCGGCGTTCAGATACTTGTAGGAGCAGCCGACCGCGAAATCCGCTCTGGATCGATTCAGATCGACCGGGATCGCACCTGCCGAATGGGCGAGATCCCACAGGGTCAGCGCTTCGACCCGATGCGCCGCCGCCGTCAGACGCGCCATGTCGTGCACTCGCCCGGTCTTGAAGTCGACCTCTGTCAGCATCAGCACCGCGACGGTCTCGTCCAAGCTACAATCCAGATCATCGGGATCCACCACCCGCAGCTCATGGCCCTTGTCGAGCAGGGCTGCCAGACCCTGCGCCATGTAAAGATCGGTCGGAAAATTGTCGGACGTGGACAGGATGACCTTACGGTCCGGTCGCATGGCGAGCGCCGCCGACAGCATCTTGAACAGATTGACAGACGTGGTGTCGACCACCGCGATCTCGCCCGGCTGCGCCCCGACAAGCTGCGCCAGCCGATCGCCGAGCGTGAGCGGCAGTTCCATCCAACCGTCCTTCAACCAGCCGGTGATCAGATGACTGCCCCATTCCTCGACGAGCATGCGATTCACCCGTTCGGGCACCGATTTCGGCAGCGGACCAAGCGAATTTCCGTCCAGGTAGATCACGCCCTCAGGTAGCGCGAATCGATCTCGGAAACCGCCCAAAGGATCGGCGGCATCGCGCGCCAGACAATTGGCGTGGGTCGGGATCGCGGTGGAAGAAGCTGTCATGGCGGTATCCAACGGTTCCAGGTTCCAGATTGCGAGCGTCGCACGAGCGCATTGCGAGGCCGGGCCGCCATGGTATAACGCGCGACACGATGCGATGAGAGAGCGAACGTGACCGAACGGCCCGACATTTTGGTTTTGAACGGCCCCAACCTCAATATGCTTGGGGTGCGGGAGCCGACCATTTATGGCCACCTTACCTTGGCCGACATCGAAGAGATGTGCATGGAGCGCGGCGAGGCCTTGAGCCTCGCAATCGATTTCCGGCAATCCAATTTCGAGGGCGAATTGGTCTCGATCATCCAGAAGGCCCGGGATGATCATGACGGAATCGTAATCAATGCCGGGGCGTACACGCATACCTCTGTTGCGATCCACGACGCGCTGGCACTGACCGACCTGCCGGTGATCGAACTGCATCTGTCTAATGTGTTCAAGCGAGAGCCATTCCGACACCATTCGTATATTTCGGATGTGGCGGTCGGAAGCATTTGCGGGTTCGGCGCGAAGGGCTATGTGCTGGCGCTTGAGGCAATGGCGGATCTTGTGACCGACGCCTAGCGCGCGCCTCTGCACCTCCGCCCCGCATCAGACCCAACAAGGATCATGACGACGATGGGATCAGACAAGTGAGCAACGACCTCGACGACGACCTGGTTCGCCGGTTGGCAGGCCTGCTGGATGAAACCGGGTTGGGTGAAATCGAATACGCCCACAAGGATTTCCGAATACGGGTGGCACGGCCGGCTGTCCAGGCTTCCTATGCGATGCCGCAGACCTCCCCAGCATCGGCAACTCCGGCGCCTGTCGCCACAGCAGCGGCGGCCCCAGCGACGGAACCGGGAGAGCTGGTCAAATCCCCGATCGTGGGCACGGTCTACCTCGCACCGTCTCCCGAGGCCGCACCCTATGTGCAGCCGGGCGATGCGGTCGCCAAGGGCCAAACCCTGATGGTGGTCGAGGCCATGAAGGTGATGAACCCGATCATCGCGCCGCGCGCGGGCAAGGTGTTGCGGGTGATCGTTGAGAACGGCCAACCGGTCGAATTCGACCAGCCCCTGCTGTCACTCGAATAACGACGATCGGAAACAGGACGTGTTTGAAAAAATCCTGATCGCCAATCGTGGAGAGATCGCCCTTCGCATCCACCGCGCCTGTCGGGAGATGGGGATCAAGACGGTCGCGGTGCATTCAACGGCAGACGCCGATGCGATGCATGTCCGACTGGCGGATGAAAGCGTTTGCATCGGCCCCCCCGCCGCCCGGGACAGCTACCTCAACGTACCGTCAATCCTCTCGGCGGCTGCGGTGACCGGTGCGGATGCCATTCACCCGGGCGTCGGCTTTCTGTCAGAGAACGCGGCCTTCTCGGATATCGTTGAAGCGCACGGAATCACATTCATCGGACCCGCAGCCAGCCATATCCAAGCGATGGGTGACAAGATCACCGCCAAGGCGACAATGATCGAGCTCGGCGTGCCCTGCGTGCCAGGCTCGGATGGGGAGGTCCACGATCTGGAGACCGCGCGCTCGGAAGCCAAACGCATCGGCTATCCGGTCCTGATCAAGGCGGCGGCCGGCGGCGGCGGACGCGGCATGAAGGTCGCCGAAGCTCCAAACGAGTTGGAGGAAGCCTTCACTATGGCGCGACGGGAAGCCGG
Organism: uncultured Rhodospirillaceae bacterium; assembly: GCA_937891725.1. Lineage (GTDB taxonomy): Bacteria > Pseudomonadota > Alphaproteobacteria > Thalassobaculales > Thalassobaculaceae > JANSYC01. The sequence continues at coordinate 6,830 of CALAHL010000024.1, forward strand.
CGCCGCGTTCGGCAACGCATCGGTCTACATGGAGCGCTATCTCGGCAATCCGCGCCATATCGAAATTCAGATCGCGGCCGACAACCACGGAAATGTCATCCATCTCGGCGAGCGGGATTGTTCGATCCAGCGGCGCCATCAGAAGGTCGTCGAGGAAGCCCCATCGCCCGCACTCGACGCGGCTGAGCGCGAGCGGATCGGCAAGCGCGCCGTCGATGCCATCAAAAGCATGGGGTACCGCTCGCTCGGAACGTTCGAGTTCCTTTACGAGAACGGTGAGTTCTTCTTCATCGAGATGAACACCCGCCTGCAGGTCGAGCACCCGATTACCGAGGCGATTACTGGGATCGATTTGGTCCGTCTGCAGATTCAGATCGCGGCGGGGGCAAAACTTCCGATCACCCAGGAAGAGGTCACCTTCTCCGGTCACGCCATCGAATGCAGAATCACCGCAGAGGACCCGGTCACCTTCCAGCCGCGACCCGGACGGGTCACCGACTACCATGCCCCAGGCGGGCTGGGTGTTCGTGTTGATTCGGCTCTCTATGGCGGCTACGCGGTCCCACCGCATTACGACAGTCTGATCGCGAAGCTGATCGTTCATGGCGCAAATCGGCAGGAAGCGCTGATGCGTCTGAAGCGGTCGTTGGACGAGTTCGTGATCGACGGCCTGCCGACCACGATTCCCCTGCACCAGCGGCTGATGAAGGAACGCGCGTTCCTCGACGGGGACTACAGTATCCGTTGGCTGGAGCGGGATTTTTTGGGGAGTTGAAACGTGCTCTCGGCCACGGCCGGGCGGTGATACGCTTTCGCAGGACTCAGCTGGAGCGTGATGGGGATGAGCGAGCTAAAGCCGGAAATGCTTTTGCAAGCCTATGCGATCGGGGTTTTCCCGATGGCCGAAGGGCGCGACGATCCGAGACTTTTCTTCGTCGACCCGGACAAACGCGGAATCCTTCCGCTCGACGGTTTTCATATCCCCAAACGGCTCCGCAAGACCGTACGCAAGAGCCCCTATCAGATCCGCTGTGACCGGAATTTCGAGGGCACCTTGCGGGGCTGCGCCGCCGAAACCGCGCGACGCACCGATACCTGGATCAATTCCGAGATCCACCGACTTTATCTCGCCCTCTACGACGCGGGCCATGCCCATTCCATCGAATGCTGGCGCGACGACGAGCTGGTTGGCGGCTTGTACGGTGTGGTTCTCGGCGGCGCATTCTTCGGGGAAAGCATGTTCAGCCAGGCTGACGACGCCTCCAAGATCGCGCTCGTGCACTTGGTGGCGCGACTGCGGGCTGGTGGGTTCACCCTGCTGGACAGCCAGTTCGTCACCGACCACCTGCGTCAGTTTGGGGCGACAGAGGTTCCACGCGATCGGTATCGGGAGATGTTGGCGCGGGCCATCGCCACGCCAGCCAAATTCTATGACGGCGACGACGACTCCGCAGCCGTATCCGAACTGCTGCAGGCATGTACCCAGATGTCGTAGACCGGGTGCTCCAAAGCATTCAGCGCGGGGCTCGACGAAAACATCCAACCTGAGAAGATCCGTTTGCGGGGCGCATCAGGCCGATCGTCGTCGATCTGAACGAAGGCCGCGTTTTCCGGCGGTTCGGTCGGCGGGCGGTCCTGGCAGGAGCGTACAACGATTTCCAGTGCCCCAAATCGCACCGGCTGATCGATCGGAGCGGTGACTGTCGAGATCCGCGCCGTCACCTTGTCGATCGCGCGCAAAATGGCGGTGTCCTGCTTTTGCCAGGTGGGGGCCGGCGCGGCCGACTGAGCGCCGAGCGGGCCCGACGCGGACAAACCCACCAATCCCACGAAAAAAAGGCATATGCCGCCGTGTAGACCTATGCGCCGGGGTAATCCGCTCAAGCCGACTCTCCTGTCTATATCATCGCGAGTGAACGAACATCACCATCGAAATACGGTGATTTTCAGGCGGCGAGACGGCCCCCTGGTCAGGAGCCTCCGGATCTCGACGCGCTGTCACCGGCTGAAAAAATAAACTTTCCGAGAAGCTGAATGATATCCACCGCGTCCTGGGTGTACTGGATCTTCTCGCCCGGTTTCAGCATTTCGACCGAGCCACCCGGAGTGAGGTCCAGGAAATTGCCCCCCAGAAGCCCTTCGCTCGCAACCGTCGCCGAGGTATCGGTCGGCAGCTCAATGCCGTCACGAATGCCGAACGTCACCTTTGCCAGGTAGCTCTGGGGATCCAGTTGTTGACTGGTCACGCTACCGATCTTGATACCGGACATCCGGACGTCGCTGCCGGGCTTGAGAGAGCCGACCCGGTTGAATTCGGCGTAGAGCGGGTACTGGTTGGAGCCGCCACCCAAATCAGCCGTAGTATACGCGAAGACGACAAACAACACGGCCACCGCCAACACAACCGCGCCCATCAAAGTTTCAATCAAGTTTCGCCGCATATCAAACTAAGCCCCTATCTCGTCCGCACCCGGTTCGGTGTCACACCGGCGTCCAGGGCTCATAATCGCCTGTTGCCTTGTCGCGCTGCCCACCGGACAGAACATGTCCCGGTGGACGATATGCATAGCGCGTTCCGGTGAGGTTCGGGAGATGGTCTTTCTGCCAGTCGAACCGCTGCTCCGCCTCGCCGGGCGGCGTGTCGGTCAGGTGATGAATCCAACGGTGCCAATCCGGCGGTACCTTCGAGGCCTCCGGCAGCCCCTTGTAGAGCACCCAACGCATTTCGCGGCCGTCCCGCTTGGTGCCCTTCTTATGGACATAGTAGCGGTTGCCGAAAGCATCCTCGCCAACGGGCTTGCCGCTCAACCAAGTAAAGATACGAATCCCAACGTCCATGGGGCCTGCCTCAAGGGTAAACGTGACCGGCGGGACTATGTCATTTGCGGGTCGGATCGTCCAGTGATCAGCGCCTTCAACAACCCGCTACTTGGCGCCTGGAAGCAGGATCGGTGCGATCTGGTCGTTCCAATAACGATGATCTCTGGTGAGGTCGGAATACTGCCATCCCATCAGCCCTCCAAACTTTTCACCGTAGCGATCTTTCAGCGGTTTCACGATCTCGGCCACCACCCGTTCCGGCGTCATATGTCCGGAGGTGGCGTCGCCTTTGTAGACCGGTTTGCCGACCAGGATCTTCGCGGCGGGCCAGCCACCCTCGATCGTCGCCTCTACCAAACCGATATAGGCGGTAACAAACGGGTTCTCCGGCTCCCCCACGACATAGCGTTTGGCCGGGCTCTCGTATCCGGGATTGTTGTAGTACTGGATCGAAATCCAATCGATATGCGCGCCTGCCTCCTCCAATATCTTGAGATACGGCCCACCCTGCCATTTCGGATCCAGGTACGGAGGTTGCGGGACATGACTGATCAGAGCCTCCGACGGCAACGCCGCCTCCAATGCTTTCGTAAGATTGACTAGGAGCGCCACCCCATCGAATGCGTGTGTCCGGCGCTTCAGCTCAAGCGCTTCGCTGATCTCGAAATCGATATCGACGCCGTCCAATCCGTTGCTCTTAACGAACTCTGCCAGCAGGCCGGCGATCTCGGCTTCGCGCCCGACAAGCCGCTTCCAGGCGGCGCCTGCCATGTCGCCGCCGCCGAAGGAGATCAGGACCCGCTTTCCCGCAGCTTTGATCACGGGAATCTTCGGCAATTCGGTCTCAAGCGTGGCCGGAACGACCAGGGCAAGTGGTCCCGAGCCGTGCGGGGCGACCGTCAGGAACGACAGAATCACATCTGTGAAACCTGACTCCGCCACCTTCTCAAGCGGCGTGGCGGCGGAGTTGTAGTAGATCACGTAGCGGGTCTGGGCCGACACGGGCGCACTGGAAAGGACCACTAGGGCGAGGCCGAGAAGGGCCAAGGCCCTCAATCCGATCCTGACCCTTTCCGCATGCCCCATTGGCCTCCCCCATGTCTGCGTCGTCCGGATATGTTAGCCGGAGACCTCCGGAACGGAAATTCCTTGAACCTCCGCAGTGGTGACACCGGTTTTGACCTTGGCGATGACGTCGGCCTCTTTCCGAACCTGGGCTTCACCAAGCGGCAGGATCTCATCGCACATGGCGCGCGGCACGATCGTCACGCCGTCATCATCTGCCAGTACCAGATCGCCCGGCGCGACAACCACGTCTCCGCAGGAAATCGGCACATCGATCTCCCCACCGAACCCCTTATGCGGCCCGCGCGGGGTCGCACCGGTGGCATAGACAGGCACACCGAGGGTGCGGAGCGCTGAAATGTCCCGGACAGCTCCGTCGATGACGATCCCCCCACACTTCTGATACTTCGCGCATTCGACCACGATCTCGCCGATGATCGCCACGTCGCCACTTCCGCGGGCGGCAATGACCATGATTTCACCAGGCTTCATCAATGGGAGCATCGCGTGAATGGCCGAGTTGTCGCCGGCCATGACGGCAACCGTACGGGCATGGCCGGTGATCGGCTGGCCGGGCGCGACTGGGCTCACGCGTGACGACATGGACCGGTCGCGATTCATGTTGTCTCCCGCCACCGCCGGAGGTACCTGCCGCCACCGTGCGAGAATATCCTCGGCAAGAGGGGTGTAACTGCCGTCCTTGCGGATGATGGCCATCGTCTGAATCCTCCGAATATCTATATGTTGTGTGAGCGCGTTAGGGGCGCGTCTTTGGGAGGGCATGCTGGCGCGCGGCATCCTCGCCGTCAAATCGAGATATCGAAAAGAATATGACGTTTAAAATATATGCCTTAAAACGTCCTTAGGTTGCGTTATTACATGAAGTTCCAATGAAGACTCTTTGATTCAAATGGATTCTATCCATTCGCAAGAGCGCTTCAATTCGCGAAACACCAACACCCAGAAATTCAAAATCCCAGAATTCCGCCAATCCTGGACGGCGTCTGCCGGGGTTAAAAAAACCGACCGCGTCAAGCGTAAAGAAATCTTGAATAGACCCCATATCTTGCGTCACTCTTTCCCCCAATAACAAGCCATGGGGGCCCTCGGGTACGCCTTGGCACAGGCGAACCGGCAGAAGCCCAACGCCAACCTCACGTCTGGAGAGCGGTTCGAGCGGGGCCATCCCAACCTCGCAACGGTCTGATTCGTACACCGTCTTCGCCTATTTCCAGACCAAGGCCGTTCGGTTTTGAACTGGATTCTAAAACTTACAAAACCATGAAGATCGGTGTTGCGGACACACTAGGTATTGAGTAGTTTGAGCGGAACGATACAAGATCTTGTGGCTGGCACCTGATGCTCCCGAGAGACTGAATCGACCCAGAACCAAGCGAATGGCGGCTGAAAAGGCGTCATTCCGGACGGACAGGCAAGGAGTGACAAGGCCATGAAGATCGAGCGCCGCTTCACCGTAGAAGGCAAAGAGCCCTATTACGGTATCGCGTTTCGCGCCACGACGTCGGAGATCCGCAACCCGGATGGCTCCGTCGTGTTTCGCCGTGACGATGTAGAGATTCCTGCCGATTGGAGCCAGGTCGCGAGCGACATCTTGGCCCAGAAGTATTTCCGCAAGGCGGGTGTGCCGTCGGTCCGCGTGAAGGTGAAGGAAAAGAACGTTCCGTCCTGGCTGTGGCGTGAAGCGCCGGATGAGAAAGCGATTGCCAAGCTGCCTGTAGCGGAACGCACCACCTCCGAGCACAGCGCCAAGCAGGTCTTCCATCGACTGGCCGGTACTTGGACCTATTGGGGTTGGAAGGGTGGTTATTTCGACCAGGAGTCCGACGCGCGCGCTTACTATGATGAGATGTGCGCGATGCTGGCCCGCCAGATGGCGGCACCGAACTCTCCGCAGTGGTTCAACACGGGCTTGCATTGGGCCTACGGCATCGACGGTCCGGCACAGGGCCACCACTATGTCGACTATCAGAGCGGCAAACTGGTCAAATCCAAGTCCGCTTACGAGCACCCGCAGCCGCATGCCTGTTTCATCCAATCCGTCGAAGATGACCTGGTGAACGAGCGCGGCATCATGGACCTTTGGGTGCGTGAAGCGCGGCTGTTCAAATATGGCTCCGGCACCGGATCAAATTTCTCGAAGCTGCGCGGCGAAAATGAGAGTCTGTCCGGCGGCGGAAAATCCTCGGGTCTGATGAGCTTCCTGAAGATCGGCGACCGGGCTGCCGGCGCGATCAAGTCCGGCGGTACCACCCGGCGGGCCGCTAAGATGGTGACGGTCGACATCGATCACCCGGACATCGAGGCCTATATCGAGTGGAAGGTCACCGAAGAGCAGAAGGTGGCCGCCTTGGTCGCCGGCTCCAAGTTGGCCAACCGGTCGATGAAAGCCGTGATGGCAGCCTGCGTCGAAGCGCGCGCCACGATGGGCGAAGATGCTTATGAGCCGAAGAAAAACGCGGCTCTGAAGGCTGCCGTGAAGGCGGCAAAGGACGTGATGATCCCGCTCAACTACGTCCAGCGGGTCATCCAGTTCGCCAAGCAGGGTTTCGACGAGATCGACTTCAAGACCTATGACACCGACTGGGACAGCGAGGCCTACCTCACGGTTTCCGGCCAGAACTCCAACAACTCGGTTCGTCTGTCGAATGCCTTCCTGGAGGCTGTCGAAAATGACGAGGATTGGAACCTGATCCGACGCAAGGACGGCGGCATCTCCGCCACCCTGCGGGCCCGCGACCTGTGGGACAAGATCGCCAACGCCGCCTGGGCGAGCGCCGATCCGGGTGTGCAGTACGACACCACCATCAACGACTGGCACACCTGCCCTGCCGGCGGACGTATCAACGCGTCGAACCCGTGCTCTGAGTACATGTTCCTGGACGACACCGCCTGCAATCTGGCGTCCTTGAACCTGATGCAGTTCCAAAAGGCCGACGGCAATATCGACATCGACAACTATCGCCACGCTGTCCGTTTGTGGACCGTCACGCTGGAGATCGCGGTTTTGATGGCGCAGTTCCCGTCCAAGGAAATCGCCCAGCTCAGCTACGACTATCGGACCTTGGGTCTCGGCTACGCCAATATCGGTGGGATGCTGATGTCCATGGGGCTGTCCTATGACAGCGACAAAGGTCGTGCGCTCTGCGGCGCTTTGACTGCGATCATGACCGGTGTGGCGTACGCGACCTCGGCCGAGATGGCCGGCGAGTTGGGCCCGTTCCCACGTTATGACGAAAATGCCATGTCGATGCTACGGGTGATCCGGAACCATCGCCGGGCTGCGTACGGCGAAACCGAAGGCTATGAAGAGTTGGCAATCAAGCCGGTTCCGCTGGATTCCGCCAATTGTCCAGATCAGGCCCTGGTTGTCGCCTCGAAGCAGGCCTGGGATCAGGCATTGGCCCTGGGTGAACAGCACGGCTACCGCAACGCCCAGACCAGCGTGATCGCGCCAACCGGCACAATCGGGCTGGTGATGGATTGCGACACCACTGGGATCGAACCGGACTTCGCGATCGTGAAATTCAAGAAGCTGGCCGGTGGCGGCTACTTTAAAATCATCAACCGCGTGGTTCCGGCGGCCCTGACCAATATGGGTTACGAGGCAACGCAGGTTGAGGAGATCATCCGCTATGCGGTTGGCCATGGAACGCTTGCCGGATCGCCGGCGATCAACCATGAGACTCTTAAAGCCAAGAAGTTCGGTGACGCACAAATCGCGGCACTCGAGCAGGGTCTGGTCTCGGCATTCGATATCAAGTTCGCGTTCAACAAATGGACCTTGGGCGAAGCCTTCTGCCGCGAGGTCCTGGGTCTGACCGACGAGCAACTCAATGATTTCAGCTTCGACATGCTGAGCGAACTGGGCTTCTCCAGAATGGACATTGAAGTCGCCAACACGTTCGTCTGTGGCGCGATGACGCTGGAGGGCGCACCGCACCTGAAGGACGAGCATTTGCCGGTCTTCGATTGCGCCAACCCCTGCGGTCGGATCGGCAAACGGTATCTGAACACCGAAAGCCATATCCGCATGATGGCTGCGGCGCAGCCGTTCATCTCCGGCGCCATCTCAAAGACGATCAACATGCCGAACGACGCGACAGTCGAGGATTGCGCCCGGGCCTATGAGATGTCCTGGAAGCTGGGCATCAAGGCAAACGCCCTCTATCGGGACGGCTCAAAGCTGAGCCAGCCGCTCTCCTCCTCCATCTTCGAGTTCGAAGACGAGGACGAAGCCGAAGCGTTCGCGGCCCAGTCCCCGGCCGCAAAGGCCCCGGTCATGGCCGAACGGATCGTCGAGAAGGTCATTGAGAAGATCATTGAGCGCAGGGTGGAGCGCGATCGTCTGCCGCAACGCCGGAAAGGCTATACACAGAAAGCCGTGGTCGGTGGCCACAAGGTCTATCTGCGGACCGGCGAATATCAGGACGGCCGGTTGGGTGAGATCTTCATCGACATGCACAAGGAGGGCGCCGCCTTCCGCTCGCTGATGAACAACTTCGCGATCGCCGTCTCGATCGGCCTGCAATACGGTGTGCCGTTGGAGGAGTTCGTGGACGCCTTCACGTTCACCCGGTTCGAGCCGCAAGGCCTGGTCCAAGGGAATGACGCCATTAAGATGTCGACGTCGATCCTGGACTACACGTTCCGGGAGCTGGCGATCTCTTATCTCGACCGCCACGATCTGGCCCATGTGAACCTGGACGATCTGGCTCCGGATACGGTCGGTGACGGTGAGGGCGAGGAATACGACATCGCCCAGGCCAACAAGATGCTGGAAAAGGTCTCGGATGCGGCGTCACGGGGCTTCGTCCGGGCCGAGGTTCGCACACCGAATCTTCGGGTCTTCGAGGGCGGTGGCAGAGCCGACGGGACCACCGGCATGATGCTGAGCACCAGCACATCGACCGACGCTCCGCTGAGCAGCGGTGGCTATGCCGACGGTACCCCAGGCGTCACGGTCGCTGAACGCCCGGCCTCGCAAGGTCCCAGCAAGCAGGAAACCCGTCTCAACCGGGTGGTTGAGGCCAAAATGAAGGGCTACGAGGGCGAAAGCTGCGGGGAATGTGGCAACTTCACCCTGGTTCGGAATGGAACCTGCCTGAAATGTGACACCTGCGGCGGTACCAGCGGCTGTAGCTGAAAACCCGCAGCCTGAAAATCAAGAGAGCCCGGCTGGAAACAGCCGGGCTCTTTACGTCTCACCACTCTTGGCCGCTGCGGCCCCTTCAGGTGTCGAAAAGAACCACGATCCTCGGTTCGTCCCCCTCAAAGGGCAAACACACCAAGCGGATGACGTCCCCAGTCTTCGATGCACAGGCCCACGCTCGTGGTCTCGGCGGCATGGGCGCGTCCAACATGTCACGCGCCAGTACCTCTTGAGTCTTGCGAACCAGCTTGCCCACGAACAAGACGACCCCTAATTCGGACCCATCTCCGGGGCGGATCACGACACTTCGGTCGTTGAGCATGGCGACCCTGGAAATGTAGCCGATCCCGCTCCCGGCGGAGCGATTGGACAGCATTTCATGCCACTCTGAGACCGCCAGCCGGATCGCTTCCCCCGTCTCCAATAGCGCCAAGGGTGACCATTGGAGATCCTGCTTCCGACCCGTATGCGAACGTGCGCTCACAGATGTGCCCGCCGATTGCCCGCCGGATAGTCTCCCCCATTTGGTGCTCATCGCCTATCGATCCCGGGTCTCTTGTGCACCGCGGGCGCAGACCTCACGTCATACCGCTCACGGCTGCCGACACATCCGTCGGCCGCAGCTCGAGACACTTCATCCGCATCCCGTACAATCCGGAGCGCGCGCTGTGCTTCAAGGTCGAGCGCACGTCTGACAATAGCATCCGCAATCGCATCGGAATTCGTCTCTGTCTTCAGACCTTCGATGGCAATTGTTGCCCGCACGACAAACTCGGCGGCGACCCGAACATCCTCGGCATCGACCAGATTCGC
>CALAHL010000025.1 GCA_937891725.1 uncultured Rhodospirillaceae bacterium
AGCCGCCGACGATCGACTTGGCCTTCTCCAGGAAGGGCCCATAGACCGCTTCGTGCACATAGATCCGTTCGATCCCGCAACAGCATTGTCCGGAATTGAACATAGCCCCGTCGATCAGCGTGTCGGCGGCAGCCGCGACATCGGCGTCCTCCATGACATAGCCCGGATCCTTGCCGCCGAGCTCGGTCGCCACACCGATGAAGGTGCCGGCGGCGGCCCGCTCCATCTGGCGGCCGCCTTCGACCGAGCCCGTGAAATTCACGAAATCCACGGCCCGCCCGGCGATCAGGGCGCTGGTCGTGTCATGGTCGACGAACAGGTTGGCGAACACGTCTTCGGGCACGCCGGCCTCGACGAAGGCCCGCACCATGCGCTCCCCCACCAGCAAGGTCTGGGTCGCATGCTTCAGCAGCACCGTGTTTCCGGCGATCAGGGCCGGGGCGACGGTGTTGATCGCGGTCATATAAGGATAGTTCCAGGGGGCGATCACCAGGACCACGCCGTGGGGCACCCGACGGATATAGCGCTTGAACTGCGCATCCTCGCCGACCTCGATATCCGCCAGCGCCGATATGGCGATATCCGCCATGTAGCTTGCGCGCTCGTTGAAGCCGCCGAATTCGCCGCCATAGCGGACCGGACGCCCCATCATATGGGCCAACTCGACCACCACCTCGTCGTTCTGCGCGCCGATCGCCGCTACTCCGGCCTGAACCAGCGCGATCCGCTCTTCGATCGGCCGCGCTGCCCAGGCGGTCTGCGCCTTGCGGAGCTTGTCCGCCAGTCCGAACGCCGCCCCGCGGTCCAGGCAGGGGCGTTCCGCGAAGACCGATCCATCGATCGGCGAAATGCAGGTCAGCATCTTGGTCATGGTCGTGCCTTTGTGTTCCGCCGCCCAGCGTTCTACGCCCGCTCGAAGCCGCGTGCGAGTTCGTAATCGGTGACGGCGCGGTCGAAGTCCTCGACCTCCCAGGTGGCAGCGCGGTGGTAGTGCGTGACCACGTCGTCGCCGAACGCCTGCTTGAGCATGTCGGAGTTGATAAGCGTGTCCGCCGCGTCCCGGAGCGTGCCGGGGATGTGGGCGCCGGAGGCGTCGTATTGATCGCCCTTCGACGGCGGTGCGAGTTCGGCCTTCTCCTCGATCCCCTTGAGGCCGGCCGCCAGCAGGGCGGCCATCGCCAAATACGGGTTCAGGTCGGCACCGCCGATCCGGCATTCGACCCGGATCGCCTTCGAACCCTCGCCGCACAACCGGAACCCGGCCGTCCGGTTGTCGACCGACCAGACGGTTCGGGTCGGCGCGAAGGTGCCGCGCTGGAACCGCTTGTAGCTGTTGATGTAGGGCGCCAGGAAATAGGTGATGTCGGGGGCGTATTTCAGCTGTCCCGCCAGGTAGTGCCGCATCAGATCCGACATGCCGTACTCGGCACCCGGTTGGAAAAACACCGGCTCCCCGTCGCGCCAGAGCGATTGGTGCACATGGGTGGCAGAGCCGACCTTGTCGTGCTGGTACTTCGCCAGGAAGCTGGCCGCGTGGCCCTTGGCCCAGGCGATTTCCTTGACCGCGTTTTTAGCGATCGTATGGTGGTCGGCGCAGGCCAGGGCACCGGCGTATTTGATATTGAGTTCTTCCTGGCCCGCCTCGGCCTCGCCCTTGGAGTTCTCGATCGGAATGCCGGCGGCATAGAGATGGTTCCGCAACGGGCGCATCACATGCTCTTCCTTGGTGGTCTGGAAGATGTGGTAGTCCTCGTTATAGGCGCTGATCGGCTCCAGATCGCGGAAGCCTGATTTGCGGATGTCGTCATGGGTCTTGGCGAACAGGAAGAATTCCAGCTCCGTCGCCATCACCGGGCTCAGCCCCATCGCGTCCAGCCGCGCGATCTGCGACTTCAGCATGGCGCGGGGCGAGAACGGCACCGGCTGGTGGTGATGGTCGAGGATGTCGCACAGCACCATGGCCGTGCCCTCAAGCCATGGCGTCTTGCGCAGGGTGTCCAGGTCGGGCTTCAGGACGTAGTCGCCATAGCCTGATCGCCAGCTGGTCGAGGCGTACCCCTCGACCGTGTTCATCTCCATGTCGGTTGCCAGCAGATAGTTGCAGCAGTGGGTCTCATCCCAGGCCGAGTCCACGAAATGCCGGGCGTGGAAGCGTTTGCCCATCAAGCGTCCCTGCATGTCGACGGCACAGATCAGCACCGTATCGATGTCGCCTGTTGCGACGGCTTCTTTCAGGTCTTCGAAGGGATAGGGCGCGGCCATGATGATCTCTGATGCAAGACATTGGGGAGCATGAACGTGGCCCCGGACTGCTCCGGAGCCACGTGAGGGTTTAGCCGAAATATCAGCCGTAGCGATAGGGCCGTCCGGCCTTCTGCATATCGATATTGTACTGCTTGAAGATGTCCACGACCTTCTTCTTGGTCTCGGATTCCGCTGCTATTTCGTCCCAGAACTTGACCGCCGCGTCCTCGACCTGCTGCCATTCGGCGTCGGGGATGGTGGTCAGCTTCATCTTGGTACCGTTAACCCGCAGCGAGGCCTCGCCGCCCCAGTACCACCACTGGCGATAATAGTGGCTGCTGTCCATGGTCAGCTTGAGCAGCTCCTTAAGGTTGTCGGGCAGCTCGTTATAGCGGTCCATATTGGCGAAGAACGATCCCGCCCAGGCGCCGGAGATGTTGTTGGTCAGGAAGTAATCGGTCACATCCGCCCAGCCGACGGTGTAATCCTCGGTGATCCCGGACCAGGCGATGCCGTCGAGTTCACCGGTCTGCACCGCGACCTCAATGTCCTCCCACGGCAGGGTGACCGGCACCACGCCGAACTGGCTCATGAAGCGGCCGGCGGTCGGGAAGGTAAAGACCCGCTTGCCCTTCAGGTCCTCCAGGCTGGTGATCGGCTCCTTGGTCGCGAAATGGCAGGGATCCCAGGCACCGGCTGACAGGTGCTTGACGCCGACCTTGGAGTATTCCGCGTCCCAGATCTCGTTCAGGCCGTACTGGTTGAACAGCACCGGCACATCCAGGCTGTAGCGGCTGGCGAACGGGAAATACCCGCCGAAGACGGTAACTTCGGTGGGCGAAGCCATGGAATCGTCGTCGGACTGCACCGCGTCGATGGTGCCGCGCTGCATGGCGCGGAACAGCTCCCCGGTCGGGACCAGCTGATCGGCGAAATACAGCTCGATCTCCATCTGATCGCCCGCGACCTTATTGAAGCTGTCGATGGCAGGCTTGATCACATGCTCGGCCAAGGCGGGACCGGCATAGGTCTGCATCCGCCAGCGGATCTTGGATTGCGCGTGTACGGCGGGTGCGGCCAAGCTGGCGGCACCGGCCACGCCGAGGGCGGCACCGCTGGTCAGGAAGTTACGTCTCGATGTCATGATGCACTCTCCTGTCGTTTTTTAGTGTTTATGCGCGCCCCGTTCGGCGGGGTCTTATTGAGGTTATTTTCCGTACACGTAGCCCGGAAGCCACAAGGCGATCTGCGGAAACACCATCACCAGGGCCAGGGCCAGCACCATCACCAGCGCGAACGGCACGATCGATCGGTAAATGTCCCGCAATCCGATCTCCGGCGGCGCCATCGCCCGCATGAGGAACAGATTGTAGCCGAAGGGCGGGGTCATGTAGGCGATCTGTGTGGTGATCGTGTACAGCACGCCGTACCAGATCAGATCGAACCCGAGCGCGCCCACCAGCGGTACATAGAGCGGGGCGACGATTACCAGCATGGCGGTGTCGTCCAGGAACGTGCCCATCACGATGAAGCTCAGCTGCATCAGGATCAGGATCGTCCAGGGATCGAGTCCCAGCTTGCCGGTGAACAGATCCTCGATCGCCCGCACCGCCCCGAGCCCGTCGAACACGGCGCCGAAGCCGAGTGCGGCAAGAATGATCCACATGAACATGCAGGAAATGCCAAGCGTGTTGCGGACCGAGTTTTCGAAGACCTGTTTCGTCATGCGACCCTTGAGGACCGCCGCGCCAAAGGCCGCCAGCGCGCCGATGGCGGAGCTTTCGACAAGCGAGGTCCAGCCGTTGATGAACGGCACCATCATGATGAAGAAGATCGCCAGCGGCAGCAGACCGGCGCGCAGCAGACGCAGCTTTTCGGCGCGGGGGATGTCGCGTTCTTCCTTTGGCAGCACCGGGCCCAGTTCGGGGTTCATTTTGCAGCGGATGACGATGTAGAGCACAAACATGGTCGCCATCATCAGGCCGGGAATGACCCCTGCCAGCCAGAGTTGGCCGACTGGTTGGCGGGCGATCATGGCGTAGAGGACCAGAACGACCGAAGGCGGCACAAGGATGCCAAGGGACGATCCGGCTTGGATGACCCCTGTCACCATCCGTTTGTCATATCCTCGCCTGAGCAATTCGGGCAGCGCGATGGTCGCGCCGATGGCCATGCCTGCGACGCTGAGGCCGTTCATGGCCGAGATCAAAACCATCAACCCGATGGTGCCCACGGCCAGACCACCAGACAGGCCGCCCATCCAGACGTGGAACATCTTGTAGAGGTCATCCGCGATGCGGCTTTCGGACAGCACGTAGCCCATGAAGATGAACATC
>CALAHL010000026.1 GCA_937891725.1 uncultured Rhodospirillaceae bacterium
GTTTCGGGGTAATCATTGTATACAATACTGAAATCAGATGATTCGACCAAAAACCAAGCCAAGGGAGCCGATTGGGCATGGCTGATCAATTGATCTGGGGAAACGCGCTGTATGACTTTTTGGTCGATGCCGGGGTCAGTATTTTCACCTATGTCCCGGATGGCGGGCACAAGGTGATGATCCAACGGGCGATCGATGACCCACGGGTGCGCGCGGTGTCCTTGACCACCGAGCAGGAGGGTGTCGCGCTCGCGGCCGGGGCCCATCTCGGTGGCGCAAAGGCGGTGTTGTTGATGCAGAGCAGCGGAGCAGGGAACTGCATAAACATGTTGTCCCTGACGGCGAATGGCCAGTTTCCTTTCCTGTGTTTCGTGACCATGCGAGGCACCTTCGGCGAGCAGAATGCCTGGCAGGTCCCGATGGGAAAGGCGGTCCGCCCCGCGCTTGAGTCCATCGGTGTGGATTGCCTTGAGGTCGAGCGGGAGGACGAGGTGGTCGAAACCGCCGAGGCCGGACTGAATATGGCCTATCGCTCGAACCGGGCGGTTGCCGTCCTATTGTCGCAGAAACTGATCGGCGCGAAAGCGTTTTGAGGGGGATCGCCATGAACCAGCAACGCGGCAATCAACGTCTTGACCGGGCTGTGGCCGTCCCGCGCGTGATCGGGAACAACCGGGACTTCCTGATCGTGAGCGGCCTCGCGGGCGCCGCCAAGGACGTGCACGCGCTCGAGGAGGGCGCGGACAATGCTTACCTGATGGGCGGCGCCATGGGGGCTGCGGTGCCGATGGGCCTTGGGCTCGCGCTCGCGCAACCCGACCGGCATGTGCTTGTGGTGACCGGTGACGGCGAGCTTCTCATGGCGATCGGCAGCCTGGCGGTGGCCGCAACCTGTGGCCTGACCCGGTTCTCGGTCGTGTGTGTGGATAACGAGCGATATGGCGAGACCGGAAATCAGATCGCCCATACCGCCATGGGGATCGACCTCGCGACCGTAGCGCGCGGTTTCGGCTTCCGGCACACCATGTTGGCCGCATCCGAGGACGAGATGGACACCGCTCGTGAGCTGATCCGGCGTCAGGATGGCTTGGTGTTCGTGCACCTGAAGATCAGCGACACCCCGCCGCCGAAACCGTCGTCGCGCTCATTCGACGGGGTCGAGCGCAAGCACATCTTCCGCAAAGCGCTTCTTGGGCACATCTAGAGAGAGACAGCAGGGCGCTTTTGATTTGCCTTCCAGTCGAACCGGACGATGACCTTTCGTCTGTAGGCGGTTCGCAATGAGGGCGGCCGCGCCGCGCAGTCGACACCATTTCCGCCAGATAGGGTCAAGCCGCTGGTGTGGTGCCCCATGGTTGGAACCGTTGGGCGCCAGGCGCGTTAATCATCCGACACAAGCATATCAAAGGAGATTTTTGATGGAATACGGCATCGTCGGATTGCTGATCCTCGCGCTGGATATCTACGGAATCATTCAGGTTATCAACAGCGGCGCTTCTGGTGGAGCCAAGATTCTCTGGATTCTTGCGATCCTGGTGTTCCCGGTGGTCGGCCTGATCGTCTGGTACCTTGCCGGGCCGAAGTCCAGCGCGTCCGGCATCTAGTAACGTTGCGAGCAGAGGAGGCTCAATCCATGTCCGATAAAACGAACCCGCCGGATCATCCGGTTGATCCGCTTCAGCCTGGATCGGTCCCGTTCTCCAAACCGCCCCGGCCCAAAGCTCCGGACGCTGACGGCGCTGAAAAGAAAGAAGAGAAGCCGTCTAAGGAAAACGGCTAACCCGTGTCCTGACAGACCGGAATCGCATTGGGTTCCCCACCACGCGGTCGCGCGAGCGTTCCGTGGTGGGGCGACCTGGGGTCAGTGCCCAACCAGGAGCGGCCGTTCGAGATGGGCCAGCATGTGCTCGGTTACACCGCCGAACAGCCGCTCTTTCCAGGTGCTGTCCGAGCCGAATGCGCCCATCACGATCAGATCTGCGCCGATGGTATCCGCGCGTGAGCGGAGTTGCTCCCCGATACGTCCGTGTGAGTCGATGTCCGCATGGATCTCCGCATGCACGCCGTGCAGCGAGAGATACTGACCGATATCCACACCGCTGACCTGATTGCGTTCGGTCATGACTGTGAAGACATGCACGTCGTCAGCACCTTTCAGGAAACTCAGGCCATCGCGCACCGCCCGGATTGATTCCTTGGAATTCTTCCACGCGACCATCACCTTGCGGCCCAGCGGCTTCTCCGCAGACCATGTGCCTGCCTCGAACGGCAGAATCAAAACCGGCCCACCTGCTTCCAGCGCGATCTTCTCCGGCGTGTGCAGGACGACATGGTCGCTGGATTTCGGCGCCCCCTGTCCGACTACCACCAGGTCGGAAAGATGCGCGTGTTCGGCCAGAATTTTCACATGATCGCCATTGGCCATATGCATTTCGTGGCTGCAATCGGATTTGGAGAAGCGCTCCTCCAACTCGGTGCGGATCGCAGCTGCCTTTTCTTCGGCGGCCTCGGTCTGCTCCTGGATGAAAATATTGGAGGCGGCCCGCCCTGCCGCCCCCGGCGGCATCGAGACTGGTGAGGTCACATAGACCACGTTCAGATGCGCCTCGAACCGGTGGGTCAATGCGATTGCCAGTTCCAATCGATCCCGGTGCCGGGGATCATTCGCCATGTGACAGAGAATTGATTTAATGGCCATTTCAAGCGCTCCCGGCGGTCGGTCTGTGGGGTGTTAGGCACCCAATACCCAAGGCTTTTGGACGGAACGAACCCTAACTCCGAGGACAACGGCTGGCAATCCAACCGGTTGCCGAGAATGCGTCGGGGTCCACAATTCCGGTGTCGGCATACGGAAGAGTCCATTTTTGTGCAGAGGCGTTTGCAAAAATAGGGCAATAAAATTGACCTACAATAGGTCAATAATTCTGACCTTAATGTAATCGGTCTCGAATGGAGCGAAAGATGAAAGGTCAGTACTATTCAGAGGGCTGTTGGAGCAATGATCCGCCGAAAGTGGTCGGCCCGGCGGATTTAGGGTTCTGGTCAGCAACCAGCGTGTTTGACGGGTCCAGGTCGATTGCTGGCTGCGCGCTGGACCTGGATCGGCATTGCGCCAGGTTGATCCGGTCAGCTGCGGCTGTGGGGCTCGATCCGGTCCTGACTGCCGAGCAGGTTCACGCGTTGTGTGCCGAGGGCATTCGGGCGCTACCAGCAGACCTCGATCTTTATGTGCGGCCGATGTTCTACAGCTTCGGCCCCGGGATCATGCCGGAGGAGACTGAGACCCGGTTCACGCTGGCCGTGTTCGAGATGCCGCTGCCGGACGCCAATGCCGGTCGTGCCACGGTGACGGCCTTGCGGCGACCGGCACCCGATCAAGGTCCGACCGACAGCAAGGCGGGCGCGCTCTATCCCAACTCTCAACGCGCGCGCCGCGAGGCCCGGGCAAAGGGGTTCCAGCTGGCGGTCGTGCTGGATCCGGACGGCCATCTGGCCGAGTTCAGCCACGCCAACTTGGCGATCGCCAAGGACGGTGTCGCCATCACCCCGAGGCCGAACGGCACCTTCCTGAATGGGATCACTCGAAACCGGACCTTCGAGCTTCTGCGCGACGCGGGTGTACGGACCGAGGAGCGGGTGATGACGGTCGCCGATCTGGAAACCGCCGATGAGATCTTCATGTGCGGCAATGCGGGCAAGGTGCAGGCTGTCACCGGCTTTGAAGATAGAGACCTGCAACCCGGCCCGGTGTTCCGCAGCGCCCGCGATCTCTACATGGAGTTCGTAGCGACCCAGCGGGTGCATTGAGGGTGAGGCGTCGGGCTCAGACTTGAGAGGATCTCAGTCTGAGCCCGACGCCGGCTCACATCAGGTTTGGCAGGAAGGTGACGATCTCGGGGAAGGCGATCAGCAGCAGCAGGGTGCAGACATCCATCACCACGAACGGCATCACACCCGCGAACACCTCTTCCAGTTTAATCGGGATCGGTGAGGCGCTGCGGACCACGTAGACGTTCAGCCCGACCGGCGGCGTCATCAGTGAGATCTCGGCGAGTTTGATCGAGATCACACCGAGCCAGATCGGATCGAACCCGGCGGCGGTCAGGATCGGGAACATCACCGGCAGGGTCATCACCATGATCGCAATCGGATCGATCAACATGCCGAGGATCAGATAAATCACCGCAAATGCCAGGAGATACAGGTACTTGTTGAGTTCCCAGTCAAGCAGGATGGTGGTGATATCCGAGATCAGTCCGGTATAGGTCAGGAACCGCGCGAATAGAATGCCACCGATCACGATGATGAAGATCACCGAGGTGGTGACACCCGCGTCCTTGAAGGTTTGCACCATGGTCTTGCCGCTGAACCGACCCTTGCCGACAACGATCAAAAAAGCGCCGAACGCCCCGATCGCGCCTGCATAGGTCGGCACGAACCAGCCGCCATAGATGCCGCCGATCACCAGGATGAACAGGAATCCGATCCCCCAAATGCCTTTGAGGGAGCTGATCTTCTCACGCATCAGAATGTGAATGTCGGACGGTGGCGCCAGTTTGGGATTGCGCAGCACCATTATGTAGA
>CALAHL010000027.1 GCA_937891725.1 uncultured Rhodospirillaceae bacterium
GTGGAGGATGAAGCGGTCCTGGTCTTGGCAGCAATCTCATAATGACGTGATCCAGAAAGTCCTGCGCAAGGCACGCAAGGGCACAAAGGTCATGTTCATTCCGGGCAATCACGATGAGATGTTTCGAGACTTTCTCAATGTGAACTTTGGTCAAATCGAGATTCGTCCGGAGCACATCCACGTCACTAAGGACGGTCGCAAGTTCCTGGTGATCCACGGCGACGAGTTCGATGCGGTGGTGACCTATGCCAAGTGGCTCGCGATCATGGGGGACTGGGGCTACAACACCCTGCTTTCGATCAATACTGGTTTCAACGAGGTCCAGCGTCGTCTCGGATATCCGTATTGGTCGCTATCGGCCTATCTCAAACAAAAAGCCAAACGGGCGGTCGAGTTCATCGGCCGGTTCGAGACCGCGCTCGCGACGGAGGCCGCCAAACGGGGCGTCGACGGGGTGATCTGCGGGCATATCCACAAGGCGGAGATGCGCCAGATCGGCGATGTTCTCTATTGCAATGACGGCGATTGGGTCGAGAGCTGCACGGCTCTGGTCGAACACATGGACGGCCAGCTCGAGATCCTGCACTGGGCGGATGTCCGGCAGCTGTCCTTCGCCGTCTGACAGGACCCGGAACCATGCACATCACGATCGTCACCGACGCCTGGTTCCCGCAAGTGAATGGCGTCGTCCGCACCCTGTCGACGGTTGGGGAACATCTGTCGGCGATGGGCAACAACGTCACCTTCATCACGCCCAACGATTTTCGAACCGTGCCCTGTCCGACCTATCCGGAAATCAGGCTGGCGCTGCTGCCGGATCGCAAGATGGCGAGTTTGATCGAATCGGCTCAACCCTCAGCGATCCATATCGCCACCGAAGGCCCACTTGGCCATGCGGCGCGCGCCTACTGCATCAGACGGAACCTGCCGTTCACGACGGCCTATCACACCAAGTTCCCTGAATATGTCCGGGCGCGGACTCTGATCCCGATTTCCTGGAGCTACGCTGTGATGCGGCGGTTCCACGGCAGATCCCAGGGGGTGATGGTGGCCACCGATTCCCTGCGGCGGGAGCTGGAACATTGGGGGATCCGGAACGTCAAGTCCTGGACCCGGGGTGTCGACATCGACCTGTTCCACCCGCAGCCCTCGATCCTCGATCTGCCACGGCCGATATCGATGTATGTCGGGCGGGTCGCCGTCGAAAAGAATATCGGGGCGTTCCTGTCCCTGGACACGTCGGGCACCAAGGTGGTGGTCGGCGACGGCCCGCAGCGCGAGGAGCTGGCCCGCAAGCATCCGGACACAATCTTTGTCGGCTCGAAGTCCGGTGAGGATCTGGCCCGGCACTACGCGTCGGCGGATGTGTTCGTGTTCCCCAGTCGGACCGACACGTTCGGACTGGTTCTGATCGAGGCCATGGCCTGCGGCGTCCCGGTGGCGGCATATCCGGTGGCCGGTCCGCTCGATGTGGTCGGCGATAGCGGCGCCGGCGTTCTCGATGAGGACCTCGCGAAGGCGGTCGAGGGGGCCCTTTTGATCGACCGGAGCGTTCCACGCGAGCATGCGCTCGGCTTCACCTGGGAACGCTGCGCCGAGATGTTCCTGGAAAACCTCGCGCCCTTCGGCCCGGATGATCGTAAGACCGCGCCCCGAGACGCGGCTTAAGGTTTGGTATTCTCACTGGCAGGCATGGTAAGCACCTGACGTGTATCGCACGATCGAGCTGCCGACCCCATGTTCAGACGCCTCGTAAAAAGCGCATTCGGACAACGCCTGCTCGGCTTGATGGCGAGGGGAGTGATCACGTTTGTGATCTGGACGACGCGCTGGCGGATTGACGGCTCAGCCGAGGGGCGAGCGGTCGCGTTTGGACCCGACATAATCATCGGCGCTTTCTGGCACAACCGTCTCATGCTGATCGGGCGCACGTGGCCGCAGGGTAAGCCGTTGGGCATGGTCATGTCCGAGCATGGTGACAGTCGGGTGCTCGGGGCGGCATACGGAAAATTCGTCACCCGTCCGATCTATGGCAGCACCAGAAAGAACGCGACCGCCGCGTTGAAGGGTATGGTGCGGGCGCTCCGCGAGGGGGTCAGCGTCGGTATCACGCCTGACGGGCCGAGAGGTCCGCGCATGAGGTGTCATCCCGGGATTGTCGAGGCCGCGCGGATCACCGGGTGTCCGATAATCCCCGCCGGCTGGAGTACAAGGAACCGCCTGGTCGCCGGGTCCTGGGACCGGTTCATCATTGCGCTGCCGTTTGGACGCGGTGTGGTGATTTACGGGGATCCGATCCGTGTGCCGCGCAAGCTTGATGAGGATGAACGGCAGGCGCTGCTGGAGCAGGTGGAGATTTCGATCACGGCAGCAACGGATCAGGCGGACCGGATGATGGGGCATGTGCCGATTCCGCCGGCGGATCGTCGCGCCATGGCATCTGAGAGTGCGTCCTGATGTTGGCGCTCTATCGTTTGGCGGCAACACTCGCCCGACCTTGGGTCGACGGTTATCTCGAGAAGCGCGTGACGCGCGGCAAGGAGGACCCGGCACGAATTGACGAACGTCGGGGAATTGCCAGCCGGACGCGCCCTGACGGGCCGTTGGCTTGGATGCATGCCGCCAGTGTGGGCGAATCGGTGGCATTATTGCCTCTGATCGGGCGGTTGAGGGTCGAGCGCCCGGATCTGAATTTGCTGGTCACCACCGGGACGGTAACGTCGGCTGCGACCATGGCGCGCCGTCTGCCGGACGGCGTTCTCCACCAGTTCGTTCCGGTCGATAGGCCGGCATGGGTCAGACGGTTTCTGGATCATTGGCATCCGGAGTTGGCGATTTGGATCGAAAGTGATCTCTGGCCGAATCTGGTTCTTGAAACCCGCGCGCGGCGGGTCCCGATGGTCTTGCTCGACGCGCGTATGTCGGTTGCGTCCTATCGAGGTTGGCGTCGTGGCCTGGGTTTGGTACGGCCGATCTTCGCCGCGTTTGACCTGATTCTGGCCGCGGGTCCGGAGCAGGTGGAGCGGTTTCGGAACCTGGGAGGGCGCGAGGTGCGCGTCTCGCCAAGCTTAAAGGCGGCAGGGGCGCCGCCACCGGTAGACAACGTCGAGCAAGCGGCCCTAACGGCCGCGATCGGTGGACGCCCGGTCTGGCTCGCGTCAAATACCCATCCGGGTGAGGAGGAGATCGTCCTCGACGTCCAGCGTCGGCTGCTGACGGCGACTCCCGGCCTTCTGTGTATTTTGGCCCCGCGCCATCCCGATCGGGCGGAGGCGGTAGCCGCGTTGGCTGGAGAGGCCGACCTGAAGGTGAACCGTCGCTCCTCGGGCGTGGCTGTGTCCGATGATATCCAAGTCTATCTTGTGGATAGTCTTGGCCAGATGGGCACACTCCACGCAGTGCTGGCGGAGGGGTCGCGGGTGACCTTTCTCGGTGGGTCCTTGGTCCCGGTCGGGGGCCACAACCCCATGGAAGCCGCGCATGCGGGACTGGCGCTGCTGTTCGGTCCGATGATGCCGAATAATCGGGAGAGCGCCGACGAACTTCTGGGCCAAGGCGCGGCAGTCGAAATCACCGATGCGGAGACGCTTCTGGCGGGTGTCCGGGATTTGATGGCGGACCCGAAAAACGCCGCTCGGATGGGCGCGCGGGGTCAGGCTGTTGCGGCGGCGAAACGGGCGGGTCTGGATCGAATTATGGCCGAGCTTGCACCGCTGTTACCGGTGGCGGAGCCAGGCCCATGAAGTCTCCCCGGTTCTGGTCTGAGGACGGCGCGCTGTCGAGACTTCTGACGCCACTCGCGGCTTTGTGGACGTTGGGAGGACGTGCCCGACGGGTAGGCACGCGGCCTTACCAGCCAAGGGTTCCATTGATCTGCGTCGGCAATGCGACTGTCGGCGGGACTGGGAAGACGCCCGTCGTCCAAGCTTTGGTTGCCGATTTGATCGAGATTGGGCAGCGCCCCGGCATTCTGTCTCGTGGATATGGGGGCCGCTTGAAGGGGCCGGTTCAGGTTGATCCGGCCCATCATGAGTCCGCTGACGTCGGCGATGAACCGTTGCTGCACGCGCCCTTGGCGCCCACGGTAATTGCGCGGGAC
>CALAHL010000028.1 GCA_937891725.1 uncultured Rhodospirillaceae bacterium
GTCGAGGCCATTCTAGGCTCCGGGCCGGTCGGTGAGGATCAGGGGTGTCGGAACCGCACGGTCTTCGGCGATCCTGCTCCATCCACCGCCGCTTTTTGCAATGCAGCACCTCGTCAATGACGTTCGCACTCCACCCCCCGATCGTGTAGGTTCATCTTCAATGTTTTTCGGAATTTTTCGAACCCAAGGTTACACACATGACGCCTTTTGCCATCGCCGGCATTCAAATGCACATCTCCGCCGTCGAAGACAACACCGACGGGATGCTGCATCGGCTTGATATCCTGATGTCCCGGTTCCCCTGGGTTCAGATGGTGGTGTTTAGCGAACTTGCGCCACATGGCCCGCTGATCGAGACAGCCCAGCCTTTCCCGAACGAGACCGAACGGAAATTCCAGGAAGCGGCCGCTCGCCATCGGGTCTGGTTGATACCTGGGTCGATGTTCGAGCAGGTCGAGGGCGGGGTCTACAACACCGCCAGCGTGATCGACCCGCAGGGCCGCCTTGTCGGTCGCTACCGAAAGATGTTTCCGTTCGCACCTTACGAGCAGGGTGTGGAATCGGGCTCGGATTTCATGGTGTTCGACGTTCCGGGTGTCGGTCGTTTCGGGCTGTCGATCTGCTACGATATCTGGTTCCCTGAGACCACCCGGACCCTGACCGCGATGGGCGTCGAGGTGCTGCTGCACCCGGTTCTGACCGGCACGATCGACCGCGATGTGGAGATCAGCATCGCGCGGGCCACCGCAGCTATGTTCCAATGCTATGTGGTTGACGTGAACGGCCTGAGTGTGGGCGGCTTTGGCAAGTCCTGCGTGTTTGATCCGACCGGAACGGCAGTCCATCAGGCGGCCGGCCAGGAGGAAATGATCGCGGTCGAGATCGATCTGGACATGGTCCGCCGTCAACGCGAGGTCGGTATGAAGAGCCTCGGTCAGTTGCACAAGTCGTTCCGCGATCGGGTCGTCGATTTTCCGGTCTACGATCGAGCCACCTTTGATGCGACCTACCTGAACAGCCTTGGCCCCCTTCAGATCCCCCACCAGGGCTCCCGCGCCGGTCTCGACGTGCCGCCGCCAGGTTCCTTCGCGCCCGCTCCCGTGGCCGCTCCGGTTCACGTCGCGGCTCCGATTGCGGCGGCGGTTGAAAGTCTCGTTACCGCCCCGATCGGTGCCTTGCCAGACGTAGCCGAGTAAAGCGGGCGCTCCGACGCTTGATGGTGAGTCTTGGCGCCCGAATTTGCAATCTGCACGTCGGGCGCTAAGATTACCTGCCAGTATCGCTTGGTACCGGATTGGAGTTCGTCTCCTATCCGTACAGCAATAGGCCTTGTGTAAGGGGACACTCATGGATTCCAAATCCGGCTCTGCCGGAGCTGTCGCAAGCTCTTCGCTTAGCGACTACTATAACGCGTCGCAACTGCGCGCGGACACTTGGAACAAGCTGAAAGCGACAACGGGACGGCTCGACAAGATGGCCGGCACCGCAGCCCAGCAGAAAAAACTGCTGAAGGCTGCCGAGCAAGCTTTCGACATTCTCGGACCGATCGAAACCTATTGGGCGTTTCCGGGCATCGAGACGTTCGGCAGTCTGCGGAAACTGTTGGAGCGCGAGGAGTATGGCATGCTGGCCCGCGCGGTCGGCCGGATCGTTCGCGCGCTGATGAGCGGGTCCTATCGGCGCAAGCATGTTGCCTTGGGCCTGAGCGTCGATGACGATCGCGAAGACGATCCCCTCGCGGAAGACCTGGACTCCCACGATCACGTCCGACCCTATTTCGAGATATTGGTGGTCGACGACGCATCCCCAAACGATGTGCGCGGCTTGCGGGCCGGTCTCGCCTCGATGCGACGGGCCGAGGACAGCTTTATCTATGAGCCGGTGGTGGTTCCGAGCTTCGAGGACGGGCTGATCGGGGTTCTGTTCAATCACAATATTCAAGCCGTCGTGGTGCGTTATGGCTTCCCGATGCATTCGCGCAACCGTCTGGAGCTGTTGCAGCGGTATTTGAACCGGCTCGGCGATACCGATCTGGATGATATTCCGCCGGAGGAATACGGCATCCAACTGGCCGAGTTGATCGGTCGGCTGCGACCGGAGTTGGACGTGTATCTGGTGACAGACCAGATGGTCGAAGATGTGGCCGGACGGGTGACCAGCAATTGCCGGCGCGTTTTCTACAATCAAGAAGACTATACTGGGAGTCGGATGAAAGCCGAATTTCCAGGCTTGACGCAGTGGTTAGG
>CALAHL010000029.1 GCA_937891725.1 uncultured Rhodospirillaceae bacterium
CGAGATCCGCGAGATGATCCGTCTGCTGGACGTGAATACGGCCGGGTCGGGGATCCGGCTTTTTGGGCTCAACGACCCGGATCAGGGCATCGTGCATGTGGTCGGACCGGAACAGGGGTACACTCAGCCGGGTCTGCTGATCGTCTGTGGCGACAGTCACACCTCCACCCATGGCGCTTTCGGCTGTCTCGCCTTCGGGATCGGTGCGTCGGAGGTGGCCCATGTTCTGGCAACCCAGACCCTGTGGCAGAAACCGGCGAAGACCCTCCGCATCACCGTCGACGGGCGTCTGGGCGCAGGCGTGACGGCGAAAGACCTGATCCTTGCGATCATTGCCGAGATCGGCGCCGACGGTGCCGCCGGCCACGTCATTGAATACGCCGGCTCGGCCATCACCGCCCTGTCGATGGAGGCGCGGATGACCATCTGCAACATGTCGATCGAGGCGGGCGGCCGGGCCGGCATGATTGCAGCGGACGAAACCACGATCTCCTGGCTCGCGGGTCGGCCGGCGGTCCCGAAGGGAGATGCCTGGGAGGCTGCGGTGGCGCAATGGCGGTCACTCAAGACCGATCCGGGGGCGGTGTTCGACCGGGAGGTACGGGTCGACGGTGCGTCGATCGCGCCGACCGTGACCTGGGGCGTGTCGCCCGAGCATGCGGGGGCGGTGACGGGAACGGTTCCCGACCCGGATCAGGCAGGCGATCCCGGGAGAGCGGCGGCGTGGACCGCGGCCCTCGACTATATGGGGCTGACAGCCGGCCAGGCGCTGTCGGACATTCGCATCGATCGGGTGTTCATCGGGTCCTGCACCAATGCGCGGATCGAGGATCTGCGGGCGGCGGCGCAGGTTCTCGGGGGCAGGACAGCGGTGATCCCGACCATGATCGTGCCCGGCTCCAGCGCCGTGAAACGGCAGGCCGAGGCCGAGGGGCTGGACCGGGTGTTCACGGCTGCGGGTGCGGAATGGCTGGAAAGCGGCTGTTCCATGTGCGCCGCCACCAACGGCGACATGGTGCCGCCGGGTGAGCGCTGCGCCTCGACGACCAATCGGAATTTTCGAGGACGCCAGGGTCCCGGCAGCCGAACCCATCTGATGAGCCCGGCGATGGCGGCGGCGGCGGCGGTGACCGGTCACATCACCGATGTGCGCCAACTGGGAGACGCGTGATGCAGCCCTTCACCACACTTGCCGCCCCGGTGGTCCCGCTGCGTCTCGCCAATGTGGACACCGATCAGATCCTGCCCGGCCGGTATCTCCGGAAACCCCGGAGTGCCGGGTATGAGCATTTCCTGTTCCACGATCTGCGCCGGGACGATCACGGCGAACCGGACCCGGAGTTCGTGCTGAACAAGCCGGCCTATGCGACGGCACCTATCCTGGTGGCGGACCGAAATTTCGGGGGCGGGTCGAGCCGGGAAGGGGCGGTCTACGCCCTGGTTGATCAGGGGATACGGGTGGTGCTGGCGCCCAGCTTCGGAGATATCTTCGCCTCGAACGCGGCCAAGAACGGACTCCTGACGGTGGCAATCCCGCGGGACGTCATCGAGCGGATCTGGGAGGTCGCGGAGGCCGATCCTGAGGCGCCATTGACCATCGATCTGGCGGCCCAGACCCTGAGGATCGCGAACGAGGACGCGATTCCGTTCGAGATCGACCCGTTCCGCCGGGAATGTCTGATGAAGGGGTTGGACGATATTGATCTGACCCTCTCCCACTCCGACGCATTGGACGCGTTCGAAGCGGAGTACGCCGCACGCTACGGGTTTCGAAACCCGACCTGACATCCCATCTATGAGCGTCATGGCAATTTACCGCTACGGGAGCGTTCCTTGGACCTGCTGATGGAGCCGACGATCTGGGTCAGTTTTCTGACCCTGACGCTGATGGAGATCGTTCTCGGGATCGACAACGTGATTTTCGTGTCGATCATCGCAAACAAGCTGCCGGAAGAGCGCCGGGCCTTCGGTCGTACGGTCGGTTTGGTCGGCGCTTTGGTGATGCGGATTGCCCTGTTGTTCGGGATCACCTGGCTGATCGGACTCACCGCTGTTGCGTTCAGCGTGTTCGATCACGGGGTCTCGTGGCGGGATATCATCCTGTTCGCGGGCGGCGCCTTTCTTCTGGCCAAGGCAACGCTGGAAATTCACAACATGGTCGAGGGTGGTGAGCACGGGCCCTCAGGTGTTGCAAGCGGGGTGGCGCAGGTCGGCATGGTGTCGGTGATCGCACAGATCATGGCCCTGGACCTGGTGTTCAGCGTGGACTCGATCCTGACGGCCATTGGGATGGTGGAACATGTGGAAGTCATGATTGCCGCCGTGGTCGTTTCTATCGGCGTGATGATAGTGGCGTCTGGACCGATCGCCGACTTCATCCACAAGCACCCGACCGCGAAAATGCTGGCTCTGTCCTTTCTGATGCTGATCGGCGTGGCCTTGGTCGCTGATGCCATGCAATTCCACATCGACCGCGGCTATCTCTATGCGGCCATCGGATTCTCGGTCCTGGTTGAAGTCCTGAACCAGTTCGTCCGCAGGAAACGCGCCGGGTCTTGAACCTACTTCCCTGCGAGCCAGTCCTGTCGGACAGAAGTTCGTGCTGTGAAAGAAGGCTCCGGTAATCCACCGTTGCTGTGGAAAACCTCGTGTATAAATCTGTGGGAGGCAGGCGGGATCGGCGGCTTCCCTGGACTTGAAACGTTATGATTAATTTTTATGCAATATTTATAAGTATTTGTAATAACTGAATTTTCGAAGTTGAAGTCAAACTCTTGGGTCTTTAAGAAGAAAGTTCCTTGACAGTACCATTACGGCCTGACGGGGCCTGGGCGGCTGTGCACAGTTCAAAGGTGCGACCAGGATCGGCGGGGTTGGTGCCGCAATGGAACGAACGGAAACATTCGCAATCAGTCGAAGGGTTTATCAGCTGTCGCCCGGGGTATCCCGGCCCGGCGGCGCCCACCAAAGATGCTGCCCGCCATCTACGGCGATCATTTGTCCGGTCACGGATTTCGCGGTGGCGAGATAAAGCACACCATCCGCAATCTCACCGGGATCGGATCCGTGCTGGAGGGGCGTGGATGCGGCTTGTCTTTCGAAGAGGTCCGAACTCTGGTGGACGCTCGGCAAGATCGGTCCGGGCCCGACGCCGTTCACCCGAATGCGCGGCGCCAAATCGAGGGCCAGGGTGCGGGTGAGCCCCCAGAGGGCGTTTTTGGTAAGGGTATAGGACAAAAAGTCCTCGGTCGGGTTCCGGACCCGTTGGTCCAGGATGTTGACGATCGCGCCATCCGCTTCCGCTGGCAGAGCACGTGCGAAGTTCTGCATCAGGACCACGGGGGCCCGCAGGTTGGCCTCCATGTGCTTGTCCCAGGATCTGCGCGAGACGGAGTGAAGACGGTCCGGCTCGAAGATGGACGCGTTGTTCACCAGAAGTCCGACCGGCCCGAGAGCCGCCACCGCGAGATCGATCAGCGGTGTGACCTCGTCCTCAACGGTCAGATCGCCTTGCAGCGTGGTCGCCTGGACGCCCGCTTTGCGAGCCAGGTTCGCGACCTCCTCTGCCTCTTCGGCGGAACTCCCGTAGTGAATCGCGATATTCCAACCGGCATGGGCCAGTTTAAGTGCGATTGCCCGACCAACCCGCTTGCTGGAACCCGTCACAAACGCCGTGCGCGGGACCGCATTGGGGGTGCGTTGCGAGGTCGGCAAGGCGTATCCGGTGTCTGACATGACCAGCGCGCTCAACTCGTTGCGATTGCCAGGTTCTGGAGCGGATAGAACTGGTTGGTGATGAAGGTCGCGTAGGCCAGAAAGAAAATCACAGCCCAAGGCCGACTGAAGGCCGGCAGACGAAGTGCCAGACCAACGAACAAGATCGTGACCCCAACCATGAACCAAAGATCCAGCGACATGACCTCCGGTGGAATCTCGAGCGGGGTCACGATGGACACGGTGCCGAGGATTCCAAGGGTGTTAAAAATGTTCGAGCCGATGATGTTGCCCAGCGCCACGTCCGAGTGTTTCCGCATGGCGGCGATCACAGTTGTCGCCAGCTCCGGCAGCGAGGTGCCGACCGCGACAACGGTAACCCCGATCACCGTCTGAGAAACCCCGGCGTATTCGGCCACTTCAATGGCGCCATCGACCAGGAAGCGAGCACCGACCAGAACGGCGGCCAGTCCGCCGAGCGTAAATCCTAGCGCTTTCCAGACGTTTTCGGGGACCTGATCAAATTCCTCGACTTCCTTGGCGTGGATGCTGTCGTCGCCCTTGCTGCGTCGTTCGTCGAAATAGCAATAGACCAGGTAGCTGACCAGCAGGACCAGCATGACGATGCCGTGCCACCGCTCGATCACGCCGTTCAGGCCGACACCGACAAACACCAGGGTCCCGATCAGCAGGACGGAGCCGTCGCGCTTCAGCGGTGCGCCCCTGCACACAAAAGGCGTGATGACTCCCACCGTACCGATCATCAGCAGAATATTCGCGATGTTCGATCCGATGACATTGCCGATCGCAATTCCGGGCGCACCCTGGAGGGCGGCTTTCAGACTGACGAACAGTTCCGGCGCCGACGTTCCGAAGGCAATCACCGTTAGGCCGATGACATGGGGGGAAATCGAAAACCGACGTGCCAGCGCGACCGCGCCTCGAATCATCACCTCCGCACCAAGCAGAAGCAAGATAAGGCCGATCAGAATAACTCCGGCCGCCATCATCGTTTGACACTCGGAATGTCTATCTGCTGGCTTCGTCGCCGCCCATGATGAGAGGACAATCCGTTCGGATAGCGGGTTGGACGACTCAAAGGAAGGATGGGCATGCGATACGGTCTCTCGACGTTAGTTACGTCTTTAGCAGTTGTGGGGATTCTTGAGGCAATTTCAATGCGCGCTCGACTGCAAAGATGTGGTGCGATTGGCGTCGCGCAAGTTGGTCCGCTAGGATTCGGACTGGTGTTCGCGCGTATTTGAAGCTGCCTGACCCATCTTTGCGGAGCGACCTTTTGGATTTTCTTTTGACCGCATTCGACAGCTCCTCCGGCCATCATGGTGCGCAGATCGGGGACGCGTTGATTTTTTTGGCGGCCGCTGTCTTGTTCGCGCCATTGCTCAAGCGTCTTCGGTTCAGCCTGGTTCTGGGCTATCTCGCCGCCGGCGCCATGATCGGGCCGTCGGGTTTCCACATGATCGATGATACCACCCAGGTCCGAGAGCTGGCGGACATCGGTGTTGTGTTTCTCCTGTTCGCGATCGGTCTTGAGCTGTCCTTCGAGCGCTTGAAGGTGATGCGGCGCCTGGTCTTTGGGCTTGGTACCGGGCAAATGGTTCTGACGACACTGGCTCTGGTCATCGTCTCGATCTGGGTCGGGCAGTCGTTCGGCGCAGCCGTGGTGATTGGAGCGGCGCTTGCCTTGTCGTCGACCGCGTTCGTTCTGCAATTGATGACGGAACGCGGCGAGCTCTCGACCCGGCACGGCAGGGCGGTGTTCTCGACATTGCTGTTTCAGGACCTGGCCGTGGTTCCGATTCTGGTGATCGTGCCGCTGATCGGTGCGGGCGGGACCGGCGAGAGCATGGCGCTGGCCCTGCTCTTTACGCTTGTGAAGGCGGTGGTTGCGCTGACGGTGATCGTGGTTGCGGGCCGGCTGCTGTTGCGGCCGCTCTATCGGGTGATCGCCGCTGCTGGAGCGCCCGAGCTGTTCACCGCTATGACGCTGTTGGTGGTGTTGGGCATCGGTTGGGCGACCCAGATGGTCGGCCTTTCGATGGCACTGGGGGCATTTCTTGCGGGTCTGTTGTTGTCGGAAAGCGAATTCCGCCATCAGGTCGAAGCGGATATCGAACCGTTTCGCGGCATTCTGCTGGGCCTGTTCTTCATGACCGTGGGCATGTCGATCGATCTCGGTCTGGCCTTCAGCGATGTCTTCCTGGTGCTCGCCTGCCTGGGTGGGCTGATTGCGATCAAGTTTGCATTGATGCTGGGTGTTGCCCTTGCGATGCGGTTGCCCGTGGCGGCGGCGCTGAAGTCCGCGGCCCTCTTGGCACAGGGTGGCGAGTTCGCGTTCGTGATCATCGGGGCGGCTACGGCTGCGACTGTCGTCTCCGGCGAGACCGGTGATCTTCTGTTCCTGGTCATTGCCCTCAGCATGACAGTGACCCCCGCCATTGTCTGGGGTATCGGTCATCTCGCCGGTTTGTTCGAACGGCACCACGACGTCACGCCGGCAAATCGGGCGGAAGACATCGCCGAGTTGGAGGGGCATGTCATCATCGCCGGCTTCGGGCGGGTCGGCCGGACGGTTGCGCGTCTGCTCGATGCCAAGCTCGTGCCTTACATTGCGATCGACACCGACGTGCAGCGTGTGCGCGACGGGCGACGAGACGGCCACGCAGTCTATTTCGGCAACGCGGCGCGGGCGGATGTGCTGCGGCTGCTTGGTGGTGAGAAAGCGCGGGCGGTGGTGGTGACCATGAGCACCCAGGGACATGCGGTGGACCGAACGGTCTCCCATGTCCGTCGCCGGCTCCCGCACCTGCCGATCTACGCCCGTGCCCGCGATGCGATCCACGCGCGGCGTCTCGAGGAGCTCGGGGTCGAAGGCACCGTGCTCGAAACCCTGGAAGCCAGCCTGCAGCTCGGCGGGGTCGTGCTGAGAAACACCGGCGTGGAGGCGGAGCAGGTCGAGGAACTGATCCGGGCGTTGCGGCACGTGGACGGGATCGATGCGGTGAGCGATCAGGAAAGACAGATGTGAACCAAACAGGACCCAGGCCCGCCGGTGGTGCCGACGAGCCCGAGGTCGCAGTTAGAGACGGATCGAAATCAGGGCAGATTTTCGACGTTCACGCCCAGGGTGATCGCACCGATCGACTTGCCGTCCGCCGGATCGACGATGGTGTGGCTGATCTGGCTCTGGAAGGTCTGCGAGCTGTCGTCGAACTCCACTTCGTCGATGAACATCGCGTCCGGACCGACACCGAAGGTCTTCTGGAACTTGCCTTCGTCGCCTTGCATGTAGTCGGAGGTCACATCGCTCTGCCCGACATTCAGGCCCTTGGCATCCATCACAAAGATCTCGGAGAAAATGCCGCCAGAGGAGTCCTTCTTACCCTTCAGGAACGTGGAGAGCGCATTGCCGAGGGTCGCGTTGATCATGTCTCCGCCACCGGCCTTCGCCTCGGCCCGCCACGCTTGATCGAGTTCTTCGATCTTCGCATCGTCGTAACTCGCCGTCGTCGCGTTCTGAGCCTTGATGGCATCGACGACAGCCGGATCGGACAGCCAGCCTTTAACCTGCTCTTTGAAGACGGCCTCGATCTGCGGCGCAAATTCATTGGCGTGCGCGGATGTCACGAGTGCCGAACCGGCAATCAATCCGACCAGGACAAGGCTTGTCATTTTCAAGCAGGCAGCTTTGATTTTACATGCAACGTCGTACATTTTTGCTCTCCCTTCCGTAAGCAAAATTCTTCAAGGGCCGCCGGACGGACCGTGGCCTTGAATGTAAATTGCTGCCTGACGGTTTACATTTAGTTACCGAACATTCGGAGTTTGAAGGTTGGGCGGTTTTTTTCCGAATTTCGACTCAATCGCCTGAGCAACTTTTCATTAAGGAAGTTCTGCTTTAGTGCGCCTAAGATTAGTCGAATTTTGAAGGGGAGAATGCCGTGCGGATTGGTGCAAGGATCGGGGCGGGATACGCCGCCATCGTCGTGGTGACCTGCGTGCTCGGTGGGGCCGGCTGGTGGGCCTTGGATCGATATGCGGCGTCGGTCGGTGATGCCGAGTCCATGCGCTTGATCGCTGATGACGTAACGGCTGCGAGTTTGAAGGTCGCGGAGTACCGGGGGACCCCGTCGTCCGATGCTGCCCAGGCCGTATTTGTTTCTTTGAGTGCTGGCCTTGAGAAGGCGGAAGCGGTTGGTGCCGACGGCATTGTAAAGGCGATCAACGATTTCGATGTGGCCTTCAAAGGCTATGTCGATCTGTCCGATGCCAGCATGACTCAATCTGAAAAGATGAACGACAGTGCCAATCGTCTGGAGGCTGCGGCAAGCCTGATCAAGAACCTGTCGTCCGAGCGGGTTGACGCGATGCGCAAGGTACGGGAACAGGCCGCTCTGGTTCAGAGTGAGCGCATGGAAACGTCCAGCGTCGCGGACAAGATGGTCGGTGCCTCGCTTCGGGCGCAGCGGGATGAAGCTCAGTATCGGGTCACCTTGAGCTCTGACGATGCCGAGGCGGCGCGTGAAGCGATCAAGAATATGTTCCTGTCGGTGCTGGCTCTGAAGAAGGCCTCTACGTCGGGTACCGAAAATGCCGCGATCACCAAGCTAGCAAAGAGCGTCGGGAACTATCGCAAGACATTCGAGGGCCTGACTGACGCGCCCCGATTTTCCGCCCAGGCGACCACCGCCATGGAGGAGCTCAGAAAATCAGCCCGCCAGATCGATACCTTCGCTAGCGTGATCGGTGCCCGTGAGGTCCAGGCCTATATCGAGGCCCGCATCGACGGTGAAAAGGCACAGGATGCCGTTGAGACGGCCATGGAAACGATGAGCCTCGCGACCGAATTGGTCGCACAGGTCCGTGCCCTCCAAGTCGCTCAGAAGGACGTTGAAGGCACGCAGGCAGCCCCCGAATTCGTCCAGGCAGTCAAAGATCGTCTGGTGGCAGCGAACGCCGTGATCGCCGGGCTGGATGAGCTCGTTGACGATGCTCAGGCGGCAGAAAGCGTCGCAGGTCTTCGGACGGCGGCAGACGGATACGAGGCGGCCTTCGAAGCGAGCATCGCCGCGATGTTCAGCAAGAAACAATCGGCGGTCGATATGCAAGAGGCATCGCGTGTCGTTCTGACGGAGACGTCGGAGCGGATACAGAGTTTTGGCGAAAGCCGCGAGGCAGACGGGGACCTGGCCCGGGCCATGTTGATCACCGGTACCTTGGTCGCTGTGCTGTTGGCGATCGGTATCGCAATACTTCTGGCACGCAGCCTCGTCCGGCCGATCGGCTCGATGACCTCGGCAATGCAAAGCCTGGCCAACAATGACCTCTCGGTCGAGGTGCCAGGTTTGAACCGGAGTGATGAGATTGCCGACATGGCGCAGGCGGTCCAGGTGTTCAAGGACAATGCCGAACGGGTGCACCGGCTCGAAGCTGAAGAGGAACAGCGGGTCGAGCGGGCGGAACAGGAGAAGCGGCGCGCGATGGGTGAGTTGGCCGATCATTTCGAAGGCTCGGTCGGAGGTGTGGTCCGAAACCTGATCTCCTTCGCCGAGGAGGTGCGGGCGCGCGCCGAGAACATGAAGACCGCCTCCAACGAAGCCGGTGAGCGGGCGACGGCTTGCGCGGGATCGTCGGAGCAGTCGAGCGCCAACGTCCAAGCGGTCTCGGCGGCCGCCGAGGAACTCGCGGCCACCGTCCATGAGATCGGCCGGCAGGTTGGCCAGGCTGCCTCCATGGCGAAACAGGCGAGTGACGAGACCGGCCGGGGCGACACCCAAGTCAAAGCCCTGGCGGAGACCGCCGCTCGGATCGGCGATGTCATCACCCTGATTCAGGACATCGCGGCCCAGACCAACTTGCTCGCGCTCAATGCGACGATCGAGGCGGCACGGGCAGGCGATGCCGGCAAGGGATTTGCGGTGGTGGCCAACGAGGTGAAATCGCTCGCCAGCCAAACCGCCAAGGCGACCGACGATATCCGTGTGCAGATCGAACAGGTCCAGGCCGCGAGCGAAGAGGTCGTGCTGGCCATTGGAGGGATCGGTTCCGCAGTGGCTCAGCTGGACGAACTGAATGCCGCGGTCGCCAGTGCTGTCGAGGAGCAGGGCGCCACCACCCAAGAGATCGCCCGCAACACCCAGGAAGCGGCACAAGGCACGCAACAGGTGACCGACGCGATCGCCGAGGTCAACAGCGCGACCTTGAAAACCGGCGAGGACGCGGGCGAAGTGCTTCAGATGTGCGGCACGCTCTCGGAATCCGTCGAAACGCTTGAGCGGGAGGTCGAAAGCTTCCTGACCCGAGTGCGGTCGTCGTAACGCACCTGAGTTCCCGTAGGGCGACCGCAACCTCGAATCGATGGCTGCACGCCGCATTGCATTGCGGTATCGTTCGGTTGGGATGGTCAGGCGGGGAACCGGTCTTCCATCGACCCTTGTGGACACAGCAGCGGGTCTGGGATGGCGTATGATGATGTGGTGGCGGAAAGCTCGGACCCGCTGGTTCGGACGTTCCGGGATTTCTGGATGTCCAAACGATCGGGCGGGGCTTTGCCGTCGCGGGCTGATTTCGATGTGATGGAATTCAGGCCTTGGTTCGGCCATGTGATCCTGATGGATGTGATCGAGGGTGGAAAGGACTTCCGATACCGGCTGATCGGAACGCATATCACCGAATTTCTGCGCCGCGATTTGACCGGCCGTCTGGTCTCGAACTGTTCATTCGACCGGGGGCTCGACAATGTCCTGGACAGCTTTCGTCGTCCCCTGATCACGGGCGGTCCGGTCATGCGATCCGGCAAGGTGGTGTGGTCGGTCGATCAGTCCTGGCACTACTACCACAGTGTGCATTGCCCGCTCGCCAGTGATGGCGTGACACCCGATATGACCGTGGGCGTGGTGGTCTTCGGCCAAGCCGGATAACATCGGCGGCGTCACCCATTCGGAGCCGCACCCATGACCACATCTCCCGACGCCCTGCGCGCCAAGCTGAGCGCGATCGGTACCAGCACACTGGCCAACGCGCTCGACGATCTCGACATCCACGGGGTCATCACCGGGCTGCGGGCGATCGTGCCCGGAATCAAGGCGATCGGCCCGGCCGTCACGGTGCGGGAGCGGACCGCCGCCAAGGGCAGCTTCCCGGTTTCCGATTTCAAGGTCGGCCATATGATCGAGGCGGCGGGGGCCGGTGATGTGATCGTGGTGGAGAACGGTGGCGCCCCGGTCTCCACCTGGGGCGGCATGGCCAGCTACGCCGCCAAGCTCAAGGGGATCGGCGGGCTGCTGGTTGACGGCGGAGTGCGCGACTGGGAGGAGCAGCAGGACTTCCAGTTCCCGCTCTACGCCCGCCACATGGTGCCGACGCCCGGCAAGACCCGCATCAAGGTCGAGGCGATCGGCGAGCCGGTGGTGATCGAGGGCGTGGTAATCCGCCCCGGCGACTGGATCGTCGCCGACGGCTCCGGGATCTGCGTGCTGCCGGTCGAGAAGCTGGAGCAGCTGGTCGAGATGTCCGAACGCTTCGCAGCAGACGACGCGCAGGCGATGCGTGAGATGGACAAGGGTCTCACGTTCAAGGAAGCGCTGGCCAGGTTCGCGAAGATCTGAGGGCTGTCGCGATTTGGCATAGCCGATTTCCCGTGATCAAGGGAACCGTCGTGCGGCCGCCACGGCACGTGCCGGGCTACGCCAAGTCGTCGTCACGGCGGTGTGTTCGATATCCGATCGCCGCAACGCCCACCGCTATCAATGCGCCATGCAATAGAAATATCGGGCTTTCCAGGAAAAATGTGTAATTTTCCATCGGGTCGATCTGTGAGACCGCCTGGACCACCCCCGTCCCGGCTGCCACGTCATCAAGCGGCTCAACCATGTCCCAGATGATTGTATAGGCGCTGTCGCCGAAGAAGACATAAGCGGACCCAAACAGGACAGCGAAGGCAATCACCGACCGTCTGACCAGGAAGAACAGGAGCAGCGCGACCGCGATGTAGAACAGCGTGGCTGCGGCGCTGACCGACCAGCTGAAGACGAAGGGGTCGGCGTCGGGCGTGTTGAGGTCCGGATTCGCCAGCCAGTCCCGGTAGGTCGCCCAGGAATCCACGTATACGGCGGCAACGAACAAGACTATCAGGCCGAAGAAATATCTCCAGACCCGGAACTCGCCGTGGCCGTCTGGATCGACGATGAAAAAACCGTTGGTTTGAGTCATCGGTCCAGAGTGCCGTCGGTTGATGACTTGGACAAGTCGCCAAGCAAGATCGTCCGACCTTTCCCTCGCGCGCCACCCGCCCTATCTTCCCGTTATGAGCACCCAAGTCGCAAATCGTGAAAACACCGTGATTGACGCCCTCGTAGGGGCCACACCGCCGGATTTGAAATCCGACGTGGCGCCGCAGGACGCGGGCAAGCCGTTTCAGATTGTCTGCGAGTTCGAGCCGGCGGGCGATCAGCCGCAGGCGATCAAGGAACTCATCGCCGGCGTGAAGAACGACGAGATGGATCAGGTGCTGCTGGGCGTCACCGGCTCGGGCAAGACC
>CALAHL010000030.1 GCA_937891725.1 uncultured Rhodospirillaceae bacterium
GTCGCTTGACTTCGAAAATCCGGGTGCGTCTAACCAAACGCGAACGAGCTTCGGCGTTTTGGGAGCATCTTCGATGATCGACGAGATATTGGCACGGTACCCGGCCATGGCGGAGGCTGCCTCAGCGGAGGCGACATCCGGCTGGTTTCGAGCGGCCGGTCTGCCCGATGCGCATCGACGCCATCGCAGCTTCAAATTTCAGCCATCGATCGATCGCGAGGTCATCGATCGCTTTCGAGATCATTACCTGAGCGGGATCGGGATCGAGCTGACGGACTATGCGATCGGTAAGGCCGAAATCCTGAAGGCCCAACCGTTTCAGAAATTTGCCTATGGCAAACTCATCTTCAATCAGGGCTATTCGGACCAGCTCCAGGCCGAGTTCGATGCTGTTTTTTCAAAACTCGACCCGGCGCAGATTCCGCTGTTTCTCCATGCTGTCGAGGATGTCATCGACTGTGGCGGCGCCAAAGGCGTATGCACCGCCGAGGGCCGCCTGATCGTGTGTTCGAGGTTTTCCATCCGAATGGCGGTGCGTGCGGTGCGGACCATGTCCATGCTCCAAACCCTCGACCAGATGCCCGGGACGCTTCTGGAACTCGGCGGAGGCTTTGGGAAAACCCTCGCAGATCTGATGATCTGGTCGGCTGCTGAGACGGCGATCTACGTGGACATGCCGCTCAACATGGCTTTGGCGGCACGCTATCTGGACATCGTGTTTCCGGGGCGTGTCAGGCTGGTTTGGTCGGATGAGGACCGCGTGCAGGACGGAAAGATCAATATTCTCGCGCCCTGGCTGCTGGCCGAAAAAATGGATCGTTCGGTCGACGTGATGGTCAACTTTCTCTCCCTGCAGCACATGCAAACGGAGTCACAGGCGTATTACTTCGACACCTTGGTGCGCGGGAGAACCCGTCATCTCTATCACGAAAACCGGCTTGCGCCGCGGGACGATACCGAGGGGCCGCTGCGCGCCACTCCCTTCAGAACCGAGGGTGAGATCTTGGCGTCGCGGGTGGTCGATGTCCCGTGGTTTATGAACGCCAAGGGAGACGCCGTGCAGAACGAGGCGCTGGCGATCTGGTCCGAGCTGATCAGGTACTGAGGCGAACCTCCTCTAGTCCTCTTTAGGCGCATGCTCCGCGATCGCCGCTTCGAACGCCTTGACCGCCGCCGCCGGGCCTTCCGGATGGCCCCAGATACCCCCGATCACCGCCAGGAAATCGGCGCCTGCCGCGACCAGGGGGCCGCAGTTCTCGTGGGTGATACCGCCGATGGCGACGCAGGGAACGGTCATCGCCTGAGTCCAGAATTCAATGGTCTCAAGCGAGGCGGCGGTGGTGCTGTCCTTGGTCGCGGACGGGAAGAACGCGCCGAAGGCCACGTAGTCGGCCCCCTCATCGGCCGCATCGAGTGCCAACGGGATGCTGTCCTTGCAGGTCACGCCGATCATGGCGTTCTCGCCCATCAGCTTGCGCGCGCCCCGGAACTGCATGTCGTCCTGGCCCACATGGACACCGTCGCAGCCGGTGGCGACTGCGAGTTCCGGGTCGTCGTTCAGAAGCAACGGGACACGGCGGGCATGGCAGACCGGCAGGAGCGCCTCGACCGCCCGCTTGATCGTCTCCTCGTCCACATCCTTCAGACGCAGCTGGAGGCAGGCGATCTCGCCCGCGTCCAGCGCCTGGCCGAGCAGATCGCAAAACCCCGCCACATCGTCCAGACGCGGCGGGGTGATCAGATATAGTTCGGTGGTCATGGTTGGTCCTGTAATGCGCGGAGCGCTTACTTGCCCTTATAGATCTCGATAATCTGGCCAAGCAGTTCCAACGCCTCGTCGCGCGGGCGCTGGAAGGTGTTGCGGCCGATGATCGAGCCGTTGGCGCCGCCCTGGTAGAGCTCGCGGATCTCACCCAGCAGGCCGTCGATGCCCTTGGCCTCGCCACCCGAGAACACCACGATCCGTCGGCCGTCGAAGGACGACTGCATCACATGGGCGATGCGTTCGGCCATGGTGCCGGTCGGGATGTTGTTGCTCTCGTAGGATTTGCGCGCGGCCTCAAGGCCGATGCCGGCCTTCGGCGGCTTCACCTTGATGATGTGCGCGCCCATCAGGGCGGCCATGTGGGCCGCGTAGGCGCAGATGTCGACGCTGGTCTCGGCGTCCTTGGAGAGGTCGCCGCCGCGCGGATAGGACCACATCACCACCGCCAGACCGACCGACTTCGCCTCTTCCGCCATCTCGCGGATCTGACCCATCATGTCGAACTGGTTGTCGGAGCCCGGATAGATCGTGAACCCGATCGCCGAGCAGCCGAGCCGCAGGGCATCCCCGACCGAGCCGGTCAGCGCCTGGGTCGGGCCTTCCTTGTCCCGGGCCAGGCTGTTGGCGCTGTTGACCTTCAGGATCGTCGGGATCTGACCCGCGAAGCTGTCGGCACCCGCTTCCAGCATGCCCAAGGGAGCGGCATAGGCGTTCAGCCCGGCATCGATCGCCAGCTTGTAGTGGTAGTGCGGATCATAGGCCGCCGGGTTCGGCGCGAAGCTTCGGGCCGGACCATGCTCGAAGCCCTGATCGACCGGCAGGATCACCATCTTGCCGGTGCCGGCCAGCTTGCCCTGCATCAGGATGCGGGCCAGG
The DNA here is from genome assembly GCA_937891725.1 of uncultured Rhodospirillaceae bacterium. Taxonomy (GTDB): domain Bacteria; phylum Pseudomonadota; class Alphaproteobacteria; order Thalassobaculales; family Thalassobaculaceae; genus JANSYC01. The sequence continues at coordinate 2,642 of CALAHL010000030.1, forward strand.
TTCGCCTTGGTTCCGGGATTGTCGCTCTCGTAGCAATCCAGGATCTTTTTGACCTTCTGGGTCATTTTCATCGCATCGTCTCCCTCTGTCTCGGCCGGTCTCAGATCGTCTTCGCCATGGCGGTGGCGGTGTCGAGCATCCGGTTCGAGAAGCCCCATTCATTGTCGTACCAGGACATCACGCGGACCAGCTTGCCCTCGATCACCTGGGTCTGGTTCAGGTCGAAGGTCGAGCTGTGGCTGTCGTGGTTGAAGTCGCTGGACACCAGCGGCTCGGAATTCACGCCCAGAATCCCCTTGAGCTGCTTGCTGTTGGCCGCGTCGGTCATCGCCTTGTTGACTTCGTCGACCGTGGTGTCGCGCTTCGGCTGGAACTTGAAGTCGATCAGCGAGACGTTGGCGGTCGGAACCCGAACCGACGTGCCGTCCAGTTTGCCGGCCAGTTCCGGCAGAACCAGGCCGACGGCCTTGGCAGCTCCGGTCGAGGTCGGGATCATCGACATGGCGGCCGCACGTGCCCGGTGCAGGTCCTTGTGCAGGGTGTCCTGGGTCGGCTGATCGCCGGTATAGGCATGGATCGTGGTCATGTAGCCGCGCTCGATGCCGATCGCATTGTTCAGCACATAGGCGACTGGGGCGAGGCAGTTGGTGGTGCAGGACGCGTTCGAGACCACGGTGTGTTCGGCTGTAATCTTGTCGTGGTTCACACCGTAGACGACCGTCAGATCCGCACCGGTGGCCGGTGCCGAAATCAGCACCCGCTTGGCGCCCGCCTCCAGATGGAGGGCAGCCTGCTCGCGTTTGGTGAAGATTCCCGTGCAGTCCATCGCAATGTCGACGCCCAGCGCCTTGTGCGGCAGCTTGGCAGGGTCGCGCTCGGCGGTGACCTTGATCTTGCCGAACCCGATGTCCATCCAATCCTCACCGGTGGTCACGGTACCCGGATAGCGGCCGTGGATCGTGTCGTACCGGAACAGATGCGCGTTCGATTCGACCGGGCCCAGATCGTTGATCAGCACCACTTCGATATCGTCGCGCTTGGCTTCCGCCAGTGCCCGCAGCACCAGTCGGCCAATCCGTCCAAATCCGTTGATCGCGATCTTGGTCGCCATAATGGTCATTCCTCCTCGTTGGTCGCGCGACGTCTCGGGTTGCGCTCTAGATCCGACGACTAGTCGCCGGCGCGGCCGATCACGCGCAGGGCTTCCCGGGCTACCGCCTCGGGTGTGATCTCAAAGTGCATATAGAGGTCTCCGGCCGGAGCGGAAGCCCCGAACCCGGACATTCCGACGAATCCACCTGTGTGGCCCAACAGTCGATCCCAGGACTGCCGGATTCCGGCTTCGACCGCCACGATCGGCACGCCGTCCCCGAGAACCTGGGTTTTATAGGCGTCGTCCTGATCCGCAAACAGCTCGGCACAGGGCATCGAGACGAGGCACGCGTTAACCCCATCTTTTTCCAACAATTGTTTCGCACGGCGGGCGATATCGACTTCGGAACCGGTCGCGACCAGGGTCACATCACGGGGGCCCTTGCCTTCCGAAAGCAGATATCCACCCTTCTGCGAACGGTTCTCGCCGGTATGGATGGTCCGCACGCCCGGCAGGCCCTGACGGCTGAGTGCCAGGACGGTCGGTCCATCGGAACGGTTGAGCGCGTGGTCCCAGCATTCGGCGGTTTCGACGGCATCCGCCGGGCGCATCACGTGCAGACCCGGGATCGCCCGCAGGCTGGCCAGGTGCTCGACCGGCTGGTGGGTCGGCCCGTCCTCGCCCAGGCCAATCGAATCGTGCGTCATCACGTAGATCACCCGGATGCCCATCAGGGCGGACAGGCGGATCGAATGTCGGCAGTAGTCGGTGAACACAAGGAAAGTTCCGCCGAACGGCACCACGCCGCCATGCAGGGCCATCCCGTTCATCGCCGCCGCCATGGCATGCTCGCGCACGCCGTAGTGCAGGTAGCGGCCGCCGTAGTTGTCCTTGTTCAGAATTTCGAAGGCGCCGACTTTGGTGTTGTTCGATCCGGTCAGATCCGCAGATCCACCGATCAGTTCCGGCATTGCGGCGGCAAACGCCTCGATGGTGCGCTGGGAGGAGACGCGGCTCGCGATCTTCGGCGGATCGGAAGCGAGTTCGGCTTTCAGGCTGTGCAGCGCGTCGGAGACGCCTTCGACATCCAGTTTTCCGGACATCACACGGTCGAATTCCGCCCGCACCGCAGCGTCCGCCGCCTCAAAGCGGCCGAGCCAATCGTCATAGGCAGTAGCGCCCCGGCGGGCGATCGCCGTCCAGCCGGCCTGGATGGTCTTGGGGATCTCGAACGGGGCATGCGGCCAGTTCAGCGCCGCGCGCGCCCCGGCGATTTCCTCGGCGCCGAGCGGCGCGCCATGCGAGCCTGCTGTGCCTGCCTTCTTGGGAGCGCCGAAACCGATGGTGGTCCTGCAGGCGATCAGCGACGGGCGGGGATCGGCTTTCGCCTCGGTGATCGCCGCATCGATGGCCGCCGGGTCATGCCCGTCGACCGACAGTACATGCCAGCCGAGGGCTTTAAATCGAGCCGGCTGATCGTCGGACACCGCCAGGGAGGTCGGCCCGTCGATGGAAATGCCATTGTCGTCGAACAGCACGATCATACGGCCCAGGCCCAAATGGCCGGCCAGCGATCCCGCTTCGTGGCTGATGCCCTCCATCAGGCAGCCGTCACCCGCGATCACATAGGTGTAATGGTCAACCAGATCGTCACCGAAGCGGGCGTTCAGATTGCGCTCGGCCACGGCCATACCCACCGCGTTCGCGAAACCCTGGCCCAGCGGTCCGGTCGTGGTCTCGACCCCGACCGTGTGCCCATATTCCGGATGCCCCGGCGTCTTGGAGCCGAGCTGCCGGAAGTTCTTGATCTCTTCGATCGTCATGCCCGGATACCCGGTCAGATGCAGCAGAGCGTACATCAGCATCGAGCCGTGACCGGCGGACAGGATGAAACGATCCCGGTCGGCCCAATCCGGTTGGTTCGGGTCGAACTTCAGATGCCGTGCGAACAAGGTGGTCGCCACATCTGCCATGCCCATCGGCATTCCGGGGTGGCCGGACTTGGCCTTTTCCACCGCATCCATCGCAAGCGCGCGGATTGCATTGGCGAGGGGGAGTATCTGATCGGTGCTGGTGCTCATCGGGGGCCGCTTGTCGCTAGAACGGGACGCCCATCCGTCGACTAAGGCAAGATGATCATCGAAAGCCGGCGGATCGGCGCGCGGAACATGCCCACCGGACCCCCCGACGTCAAGCGGTGCATCGGGCGATCTGGTCGCTTGGAGGGCGCGGAACGCTTGGGTTGCGCTCCCCTAACCGCAGACTGGCACCGTCGCTAATATCATGCGATACTCAAACAATCGGGTCTAGAGTGTTGGAATCATGATCCGAGATCAAATGTGGCGGCTTGGGAGAACTGGTATGTCGCGGTTGGCTGCGGCGCGTGAGCGGTTGGAGAACGCGGTTTCTCGATTGGAGGAGGCTGTCGACGATGCGGTTGAGGGTGGAGTGTTGACCGACGGCGGCGATTTGGGTGCGGAACTGGCTGCGGTGAAGGCGGATTACGCCAAACTGGCGGCGGCTGCCGGCCAGGTTGATGCCCGGTTGGACCGCACCATCGACCAGCTTGAAATCGTCCTAGAACAATAGCATCGGTTAATCTTCGGATTTGACCCATTCGACATGGAGACCGCACGTGGCCCAGGTGGATATCAGTATCAACGGCAAAACCTACCGGATGGCCTGTGACGAAGGTCAGGAGGAGCGTATCCGGGACCTGTCGACCATGGTGGATGCCCATGTGAAGGATCTGGTTCAGCAGGTCGGACAGGTCGGCGACACGCGGTTGCTGGTGATGGCGAGCCTATTGGTGGCCGATGAACTGATGGATCTTCGAGATGCGGCACATTCGGTCGACGAAGAGGACGAAGACTTCAATCCGAGCGAGGTTGAGGAAATGGCCCTTTCCATTGAAGGACTTGCCGAGCGACTGGAAGGTCTTGCCGGACGTCTGCAAGCCTCCTGATACCCTATCTCTCGGAAAAATATCGTCTTTTTCAGACGAATCCGGCCGCCCGGGGACTCGACATTGGGGGCCTGTGCGTTACGTTAGGCAGTGACGGGGCTGCTTCGTTCGTTAGGACACTCATACCCCTGGGGCTATAAACACTCTGAGGGAGCTGTCTCTGCCGGGATCGAGGTCTCGGTATTCGCGGCGCCCACCTGCACTAGCAGGCCACAGAGGGTACAACCGCTCCGACGGCTCGGTGGTTCCGTCACATCCGACCGAAGGGCTTTTTGGCCCGCCTGATCACGAGCCGGGTTGTTTTTCCATGACCGAACAGACCGACGGCGGCGCTGGTTCCGATGCACCGGAACTGACCGCCCAGAAGGTTGAACTTCGCAAGGCCATGGCCCGACGCCGCGCCGCGGCCGCGATGGAGGCGATGGATGCCACCGCCCGGCTGACCGCCAATCTGACCGCCGCTCTCGCCCCCAGTCCCGGAACAATCGTATCCGGATACTGGCCGATGCGCGACGAAATCGATCCGCGCGCGACGCTTGCAGCTCTATCGACACTCGGATGCAGGACCGCCCTTCCGGTCATGGTGGGGCCGCATCGGCCCCTGGCTTTTCGGGCGTGGGAATGGGGTGATCCCCTGGTGAAGGTCGAATTCGGCGTGAGCGAACCCACCGAAGAGGCCGAGGAGGTCGAGCCGTCCCTGCTGTTGGTTCCGATGCTGGCCTTTGACCGAAGCGGGCAGCGTCTGGGCTACGGCGGTGGGTTTTACGATCGGACCTTGGCGGCGCTTCGAGGCCGCCACGCAGTTCGCGCGATCGGCATCGCCTTCGGCGCTCAAGAGGTGGACGCGGTTCCCATCGGTCCCTATGACGTGGCGCTCGACGGTATTTGCACCGAGCGGGAATTTATCGAAATCGAAAGGTCGTGATGTGCGGGTCTTGTTTCTTGGTGATGTGGTCGGACGGGTCGGCCGCGAGGCGGTGATTGATCATTTGCCGGGCGTGATCCGGACAATTTCGCCGGATTTCGTGGTCTGCAACGGGGAAAACGCGGCCGGCGGTTTCGGGATCACCGGGAAAATCTGCCGCGAACTCTACGATGCGGGCGTCGATGTGGTCACCACCGGCAATCACATCTGGGACCAGCGCGAGATCATCACCTATATCGAGACCGACACCAATTTGCTCCGGCCGCTGAATTTTCCCGAAGGTACGCCGGGTCGCGGCATCGGCGTTTACCAGACAAGAAACGGACACCGGGTGGCGGTGATCAACGTGATGTGTCGGCTGTTCATGGATCCGCTCGACGATCCGTTTGCCGCGGTCGAGCGCGCGATCGAGAGCCTGACGCTGGGTGATACGGTCGACTTCATTCTGATCGACCTGCACGGCGAGGCGACCTCGGAGAAGATGGCGTTCGGCCACGCCTTCGACGGCCGGGTCTCGCTGGTCGTCGGCACCCA
>CALAHL010000031.1 GCA_937891725.1 uncultured Rhodospirillaceae bacterium
CCTCCGATCATCTGACTGCTCATGCTGCGGTGTTCCGGCCGAGCCCGAATGCGGTCCGGGTTTCATCGGGGGTCGCCACCGCACCGCCGAGGCTCTCGATCACGGCGACCGCCCGCTCGACCAGCTGGGCATTGGATTTCGCCAGCTCGCCACGGGCAATGTACAGATTGTCCTCCAGCCCGACCCGCGTGTGACCGCCCAGGGTATGAGCCTGCGCCACCATCGGGAATTCGAAACGCGAGATTCCGAAGGCTGACCAGCGCGCATTGTCCGGCAGCAGGCTTTTCATGAACGCCATGCCTTCCGGAGTCGCCGGACAGCCGTAGGGAATACCGAGGCAGAGCTGGAAGATCGAGCCTTCCGGCAGATGGCCTTCCTTCATCAGCTGTTTGGCCAGCACGATATGGCCGGTATCGAACACCTCAAGCTCCGGCGTGACACCCAACTCCCGCGCCATGTCCGCCATCACCCGCAGATGCTTCGGCACGTTGATCATCGCCCGCTCGCCGAAGTTCATCGTCGAGATGTCGAGCGTGCAGATGTCCGGAAGATTGTCCTTGACGTGCTGCATCCGCACTTCTGGCGTCTTCATGTTGACCGAACCTGTGCTTTCCACCGGGTCCACGTCGCCGGGCATCAGGGAGCCGCCGGGGCCGGTCGTCAGATTGATCACCAGGCTGGACCCGGCGTCCCGGATGCGGGCGACGGTCTCCTGGTAAAGGGCGCCGTCCATCGACGCGAGCCCGGTTTCCGGGTCACGGACGTGAATATGTACGGCTCCGGCGCCGGCCTTCTCGCAATCCAGGGCCGACTGAGCGATCTGCTGGGGTGTGACCGGCACGGCCGGGTTTCTCTTTGCAGTTGGCGCACTGCCCGTAAGCGCACATGTGATGACGGTTTTGTCGGCCATTGTTGGTTCCTCCCGGTTTTCGTTGCGGCAGTCTTGCAAGAGAACCGACCACCTGCAAACCGGTTAACAAATCTGGCGTCGCGTTGACGTAGTCGAATTTGAATGGGCATAGTGCTTCGCAGGAGCGGATCAGCGACGATGTCACTGAGATGCACCAATGAAGAGGGATCGCGGATCGAACGACTGAGGTTTCTTGGTTGTTGTCAATCCAGGAGCGGAAAGCCGGCGTGATGATACGCTGCGAAGCTTTGGGCCGCTCAAAGTGCTCTAAACATCAAGGATGTAATTCTTCGGGATTTGACCTTTTTAGACGAGCGCGGCAGATCCGTCCGAATGTGAATGTTTTGGACGCTATAGTTTGGGAGAGAAATATGAAGCGAGTTCTCGCTACCACCTTTGCGGTGGCTTTGGCCGCCGGTGCATGGACGGTAGGCTCGACGCCTGCAAGTGCGCAGGAACAAGAGTTCATTTCGATCGGTACCGGCGGTGTGACCGGCGTGTATTATCCGACCGGCGGCGCAATCTGCCGGATGGTCAATCGCGATCGTAAGGAGCACGGCATCCGGTGTTCCGTCGAGTCGACCGGTGGATCGATCTACAACATCAACACCATCCGCTCCGGCGAGTTGGAGTTCGGTGTCGCTCAGTCCGACTGGCAGTACCATGCCTATAACGGCACCTCGAGCTTCGAGGACAAGGGCCCGTTCGAAGGCCTCCGGGCCGTGTTCTCCGTCCATCCCGAGCCTGTGACCATTGTCGCGCGCAAGGATTCCGGCATCAAGAACATCACCGATCTCAAGGACAAGCGCGTCAACATCGGCAACGCCGGTTCAGGCACCCGGGGTACCTGGGACGTGATGGAAGCGGCCATGGGCTGGAACCGCGAAGATCTGAAGCTGGCGTCCGAACTGAAGTCCGCCGAGACCGGTCAGGCGCTCTGCGACAACAAGATCGATGCGTATTTCTGGCTGGTCGGCCATCCGTCGGCTCTGACCCAGGAAACCCTGTCGACCTGTGACGCCACCCTGGTGTCGACGATCGATCCGGGCATCGAGAAGCTGGTCGCCGACAACTCCTACTACCGTTGGGCCGATATTCCCGGCGGTATGTATCCGGGTGAGCCGGAAGATGTGCGTACCTTCGGTGTGGGCGCAACCTTCGTCACCTCGGCTGACGTGTCCGAGCAGGCGGTTTATGTGGTCGCCAAGGCGGTTCTGTCGAACCTGGAGGAGTTCCGGAAGCTTCACCCGGCGTTCGCCAACCTGAAGGCCGAGGAGATGATCAAGGACTC
>CALAHL010000032.1 GCA_937891725.1 uncultured Rhodospirillaceae bacterium
CTCATCCAGTTTCAGGGCCTGGATCATGGTGCCCATGGCCCCGTCCAGAACCAGGATGCGGCGGGTGGCGATCTCTTTGAGCGCCGAAATGCGTGCGTTTCTGTCCATCGAACCTTCCAAGGAAGCCTGATTGAAGAGCGGTCGCGGGCCGTCAGCCGGCCTGCCCGCTCCAGATGTCTCTGAGATCACCGTCGTGACCGGTGTCGTTGGCCGCCATCCGGACCGGCAGCGGCTCGGGACGTTCGGCCTGGTCCAGAAGCTGACGCAGCAGCACCGTGTCATCGGAGGTCAGACCGCCCCCGATCATGCCGAGACGTGGCCCGATCACCGGGTCCGAGATCAGATCGGCGAGATCAGAGATATTGCGGGCGCTCTCGGCAAACAGGGATCCCCCGAAGACCCGTGCCATCGCGCACAAAGTATCGCGCCAGCCGTCGACCAGATTGATCGGGGCCAGCGACAGACCGGCCAGGTTCATCCCGGCCGCCTGGCTTGCCGCCGCCACCAGATCCGACGTCACACGAGCCCGAGACGGCACATCGAACAACGGATCATAGCGCAGTTTCAGGTGGATCGGCAGGACCCGTCCCGCATCGGCCATTCCCCGCCGCGCGCCCGAGACCGCAGCCGTCAGACGTGCCGGGTCCTGGGCCGCTTCCAGCAGAATCGCATCCGCCCCACCGCCGGCCAGACCCGAGGCCATCGTGCGCGTGGCCGCCTCGACCCGGTCGAGCGGCAGAAATCCGGTGGACCGGGAGCCAGGCTCGACCCGTGCCACTCCCAGGATGGTGCGGGCGATCCCATCCGCGTCCTGAGCGCGGGTCACCGCATCCCGCGCATGCTCGGCCGCCATGTAGCAGACGATGAACGCCTCATCATGCATCCGGTAGCGGTCCAGCCGCTCCGGCGAGGCATTGGCGGTATTGGTCCGCAGGACGCTGGCGCCCGCCGCCAGATAGCGGTCATGAGCGGCCCGGACCTCGCGAGGCTGTGTGATATTGAGAAGCTCCAGGCACGGCGCGCCGATGCCGCCCAATGGCTCCGCCATGCCGCCTGAAATCAACGCGGTGGCGCCTTCGAAACCGAAACGCGCACGCGCTCTCATGCCGCCTGCTCCATCTCGGGACGCACGCCCAACCGCCGACAGATCGCGTTGGTCAGCTCCGCCCGGTTCAGGGTGTAGAAATGAAACTCATCCACCCCTTCGTCCATCAGCTTCAGGCACAGCTCGCTGGACGCGGACGCCGCCACCAGCGCGCGGGTCTCCGGATCGTCGTCCAAGCCCTCGAACAGCTCCGCCATCCAGTCCGGCACCGACGTCCCGCAGGCAGCCGAAAACCGGGCGACCGTCTTGAAATTGGTGACCGGCAGGATGCCCGGCACGATCGGCGCCGATATCCCGGCCTTCTCCGCCGCGTCCCGGAACCGCAGGAAGGTCTCTGCCTCGAAGAAATATTGGGTGATGGCGCGGGTCGCTCCGGCGTCGATCTTGCGCTTCAGATTGTCCATGTCGGCCTGGGCCGAGGCGGCGTCGGGATGAACCTCCGGATAGGCACCGACGGAAATCTCGAAATCGCCGATCCGCTTCAAGCCGTCAACCAGGTCACTTGCATAGGCGTAGCCGCCGGGATGCGGCGTATAGACCCCGTCCTTACCCGGAGCATCGCCGCGCAGGGCGACGACATGACGGATGCCGGCGTCCCACCAGTCCCGCGCCTGTCCATCGATCTCCTCACGGGTCGCCTCGACACATGTCAGGTGTGCGGCGGCGGTCAGCCCGGTCTGGCCCTCGATCCGCTTGACGATGTTGCTGGTCCGGTCCCGCGTGCTGCCGCCGGCGCCATAGGTGACCGACACGAAGCGCGGACGGAGCGGCGCCAGCTTCTCGAACGAGTTCCACAGCTTACCCTCGCCCACTTCGTCCTTGGGCGGGAAAAACTCGAAACTCACGAGGGGTTGGGTGGTCATCTCAGCTCTCCTCAGGACGCAAGCGCGGCGCGGTTGGCATTGGCGGCCTGAACCTCGGCGGGTTCGGCCGACCACAAACAGACAGTCAGCGGATCACCCTTGATCCGGTCGGCGGGAGCGACCCGCAGATCCAGGCTCTCTGCCATCTCGGCGATCTCTTCATCGGAAAACCCGAGCCAGCGGTGGGCGTGCTCGTCCCGCAGATTGGTCATCCGGTGCGGCGCGAAATCGACGATCAGGATTCGGCCACCCGGGCGCAGCACCCGCGCCGCTTCGGCCAGAACCCGCTCCGGCTTCTCGGCATAGCGCAGCACCATGTTGACGGTCACGGTATCGAACCGCGCCGCCGGGAACGGCAGCCGGTACATATCGGCCAGCCGGACCTGGCAATGATGGAAATGCGGGCCGTCCAGCTTGGCGCGCGCCACATCCAGCATCGGACGCGCGTTGTCGACCCCGATA
>CALAHL010000033.1 GCA_937891725.1 uncultured Rhodospirillaceae bacterium
CCGCCATGGTCTGGAACACCGAGAACCGGTAGACCGGCCCGGCCGAGATGTCGGACGGCGAGTACGGAAACGCCATATTGCCCTCGCGGCAAAGCCGTCCGGGGAAATCCGTGTGCAGCATGGTCACCCGCGCCACCGACAGCACCGCGTCGGCGGTGTCCTGGTCGGGGCCGATCACCTCGATCACGAAGCCAACCTCATGGGGCAGGGCGTGGGCCAGCGGCTCGCTTGCGCCCATCACGCCGGTTTGGCCGTAGCGCCGGATGATCAGCGTGTAGTCGTCCGGCGTCACGCCGAGATTGCCGACCTTGGTCGCGACCGACTCCCGCACCTCGCCCAGAAACCGGTCCAGGGTGGCGATCAGCAGCGGATCGCGGGTGCCGCAGATGCTGATCGCGCGATAACCCACCAGTTCGGCGCCCTCCAGCTTCACGGTGTAGGGTTTCGGCTGCCAGTGCATGCCGGAGACCCGGACCGCCCGGTCGGAGGCCGCTTCGAACAGGCACTCGGTGGTGTCGAGCACGCCGCCCGGCTCCACATGGATGCAGGGGCTGGAATTCTCGTGCAGGGCATGGTTCGCGACCGAGGACGGGGTGCAGCGCCGTTCGGGTGCGGTCGGCTCCAGGGTCACGCTGTCCCGGTCGACGGTGACATAGAGGCAGTCATGGCCCTTCGGGATCGACGGGGTGGCGCCGCATTCCAGCATCTTGCCGGAATACCAGGCCTGCGCCGGCGGCTGGCCGCCCCGGATCGCCATCGCGGCCCAGGGGGCCGGGTCGCTGGAGCGGCCGGCCAGAACGATGTCGGCGCCGTTATCGAGGGCGGCGGCGAACGGCTCCGGACCCATCATCGCCACCACCCGCTCCGACCGGTCGATCCGGGCGGGATCGGTGTCCGGGCCTGCGGTCAGCCGTGCCATCCGGCCCTCGGCATGGGCCTTGTGAAGATCGGCCTTGTCCTGCTCCGCCTCGATGGTGGCCAGCCGCAGCTTGAGCCCGGCCTCCCGGGCGATCGTCCGGACGATGTCGGCGGTCTGCTCAAGATGCGGTGCGCCACCGGCGCCGCCGCAGGTTCCGATGACCAGCGGTACCTTATGCTTGGCGGCGGCCCGGACCATCAGTCCCAGGTCCCGCGCCATCGCCCGCTTCGAGCTGAGCATCTTGCCGGAGCCGAGATAGAACGGTCCCGGATCGGTGCTGCCGCCGTCCACGCCGATCATGTCGACCCCGCGCGCCAGACCCCGCTCCAGCGAGCTTTCCGGAAATCCGTAGCCCAGCAATCCGCTGGTCGACAGCATGCGATAGGCGGAGGGGGAACCCGACACCTGTAGCCTCCCGAATTTGGTTCACGATCCTTTCCGGACCTTGTCGGATCATCCCCATGCGAGCGGATAACTGTCAACAGTTGACGATAATCCATCGGATCGGTCTAATCCGCACGGCAATGAAAACCGGATCAAGCAACCCGTGCGGGAGACAGACATGAGCAGCGTGCCGACGAGCAGCCTGGCGGAGCGCCGGAAGAAATTTCGGGCGGCTCTGGACGCGCGCAAGGCCTTGCTGGTTCCGGGTGCTGCGAACGCGCTGACGGCACGGATCATCGAGGACGCCGGGTTCGAGGCGATCTACATCACCGGGGCCGGGATCGCGAACACGCTGCTGGGCGCGCCGGATATCGGGCTGGTCACCATGACCGAGATCGCGGGCGTCACCGGTACGATTTCCGAGATCAGCGACCTGCCGCTGGTGGTCGATATGGATACCGGTTTCGGCAATGCGCTGAACACCCACCGCACGGTCAAGGTGCTGGAACGCGCCGGGGCCGCCGCGGTGCAGATCGAGGATCAGGTGTTCCCGAAGAAGTGCGGCCATTTCGACGGCAAGGGCGTGATCCCGGCCGCCGAGATGGCGCAGAAGGTCCGCGCCGCGTCGGAAGCCCGCGACGATCCCAACTTCCTGATCATCGCCCGCACCGATGCCCGCGCGATCGAAGGCATGGATGCGGCCCTGGAGCGGGCCCAGCGCTATATCGAGGCCGGAGCCGATCTGACCTTTGTCGAGGCTCCAACCTCGGTCGAGGAGATGCGGGCGATCACCTCCGCCCTAGACGTTCCGCAGGTCGCCAATATGGTGGTCGGCGGACGGACGCCGCTGCTGGATCAGGTCGCCCTGGCGGAGATCGGGTTTTCCCTGATCCTGTACGCCAACACGCCGCTTCAGGCCGCCATGCGGGCGATGGGCGACGTGCTCGGCGCGCTCAAGCGGGACGGCAATCTGGACGCGGTTCGGGACAGGCTGACCGAATTCGATGAGCGGCAGCGGTTCGTCCACAAGGACGTCTACGACGCGCTCGAGAAACGCTACGCGGTCGAATGAACAGGCCATGCCGGAGATGAGCTTCGCGAACGCCGACCGGGCGCCCTATTCGGCG
>CALAHL010000034.1 GCA_937891725.1 uncultured Rhodospirillaceae bacterium
TAGCTCACCACAGAGATCCCCTGGCCGCCGAGCGTGGAGCCGGCCTGGTACTGAGGCGGGTTGACAAAGAAGTCGATTTTGTCGCCACCGGTATCCGGATCGGCATACAGGCCCGGGAAGAACGCGAACCAGTTCATCGCCATCGCCACCTGACCCGACTTGAACGCGTCGAGTGAGGCGGACATGTAGGAATTGGTGTAGCCCGGCGGCGTGCAGCAATCGTAGAGCTTTTTGTAAAACTCGAGCCCCTCGATCGCCTGGGCCGAGTTCACAGCTCCCTCCATATCGTACTTACCGGGGGTGTTCTCGTACTTGAAGCCGAAGGTGTAGAGCGCGCCGGTGGCGCCCATGGTGATACCTTCCGAGCCGCGTTCGGTGAAGATCGAAACGCCGTAGACGGTGTTTCCGTCAATCTCGCGGCCCTGGAAGAACTTGGCGATTTCCATCAACTCGCGCTGGGTCTTCGGCTCGCCCAACTCATTGCCGGTTGCCGCCTTGTAGGCCTCACGAATATCCGGGCGTTCGAACCAATCCTTGCGGTAGAACCACCCATTGGCATCGCCCATCGCCGGCAGGGCGTAATAGTTTGGAGTGCCTTTCGGCCAGGTCGAATAGGCGTAAACGGTCGCGGGTGCGAAATCGTCCATCGAAATGCCATTGCTGTCGAAGAACTCGTTCAGCTTGACGTAATGACCGTTCTCGGCACCGCCGCCGATCCATTGGCTGTCACCAATCAAAAGGTCGCAAAGCTTTCCGCCGGAATTCAGTTCGTTCAGCATCCGGTCGGCAAAGTTCGGCCACGGCACGAACTCAAAAGTCATCTTGTGGCCGGATTGCGCCTCGAAATCCTTTGACAATTCGACCAGTGCATTTGCCGGATCCCAAGCCGCCCAGCAGAGGGTCAGGTCCTCGGCTTTGGCTTGGCCAGCTGCGCCGGCTATGACAAACGACGCGGCAGTCAATGCAAGCATTTGTTTTCGCATGGTTTCCTCCCTTGGCGAAACGCGCTCATCACATTTGAGGTGAATTTTTGGTGCGCTTTCTGTCGTAAAACATAAATGATGTACGTACCTCATGTCGAGAAGAAAGACTAAGACGCACGAAGGTTGCCAATTTTCAGGGTGATTCCGTCAGGTCGCGAGGGAGACCCAGGCGCCGTTTCGCTTCGATGATCGGACGCATGCATCGACAAAGGCGACGCCCTCAAGCCCATCTCTCACGGAGGGCAGGGCGGAGGCTTCGGGTATCGTGCCGCTGCGGAGGGCGTGGATTTGGTCTGCCGCTTCGCCATAAAGCGTTGCGAAAGCTTCCAAATATCCCTCCGGGTGACCTGCGGGGATCCGGCTCACAGCGGCGGCGGCGGCGTGTGCGCCGGGCCCTGCGCGGGTCAGCAGGCGCGTCGCCTCACCGAACGGAGTGAACCACAGCTTGTTCGGCTCCTCCTGTGCCCAATCCAGTCCGCCCGTCTCACCGTAGACGCGAAGCCGCAATCCGTTCTCGTTTCCGGGTGCGACCTGGCTGGACCACAGCATGCCGCGCGCGCCCTCTTTAAACCGCAGCAGGACATGGGCGTTGTCGTCCACCCGGCGCCCCGGCACAAAGCTCTGCAGATCCGCTGCCAAGCTCTCCAACTCAAGCCCGGTCACAAAACGCACCAAATTGAAGGCATGGGTTCCGATGTCGCCAGTCGAGCCGCCGGCGCCGGATCGGGCGGGGTCGGTGCGCCATCCGGCCTGTTTCTGCCCGGTTTCCTCAAGCGCCGAGGTCAGCCAGTCCTGCGGGTATTCGACCTGTACGACCCGAAGCTTGCCCAACGCACCGTCGCCTACCATCGCGCGCGCCTGACGGATCATCGGATATCCGGTGTAATTATGGGTCAGCACGAACACCGCGTTCGACCGCCCCGCCGCCGCAACCAGCTTTCGCGCATCGGCGAGGGTGGAGGTCAGTGGTTTGTCGCAGATCACGTGAATGCCCCGTTTCAGGAACTCGCGCGCGGCCGGATAATGGACATGGTTGGGGGTCACGATCGCGACCGCCTCGATCCCGGATTTCAGGCGTGCCTCTCGTTGCGCCATTTCGGTGAAATCGCCATAGACCCGACCATCCGGTAAGCCCAGATCGGCTCCCGATGCTCTGGATTTCTCCGCCGTCGAAGCAAAGCATCCGGCGACCAACTCAAACCGATCGTCCAACCGGGAAGCAATCCGGTGAACCGCCCCGATGAAGGCGTCACGGCCTCCGCCGACCATCCCCAGTCTTATCCGGTTCATTGATTCGCCTCCTTGGGTGCCAGGCCGAGCATGCGGCGGTTTGCTGCCTCATCGGTGCCGGCTCCGGCGAAATCGTCGAAAGCCCGCTCGGTGACCCGGATGATGTGGTCGCGCACGAAGGCGGCTCCCTCCCGAGCCCCGTCTTCGGGATGCTTCATCGCGCACTCCCACTCCACAACGGCCCAACCGTCGAAGTCATAGTGTGTGAGTTTCGAGAACACGGATTTGAAGTCGACCTGTCCGTCACCGAGTGACCGGAACCGACCGGCCCGGTCTGCCCACGCCTGAAAACCGCCGTAAACACCCTGCCGCCCGGTCGGATTCAGCTCCGCGTCCTTGACGTGAAACATGCCGATCCGTTCGTGGTAGATATCGATATTGGCCAAATAGTCCAGATGCTGCAGCACGTAGTGCGAGGGGTCATACAGCATCATGCAACGCGGGTGATCGTCGAGCCGCTCCAAGAACAATTCGAAGGTCACACCGTCGTGCAGATCTTCCCCTGGATGGATCTCGTAGCAGACGTTCACGCCGTGTGCGTCCGCATGGTCGAGGATCGGCCGCCACCGCGCCGCCAATTCATCGAACGCTGCTTCAATCAACCCGGCTGGGCGTTGCGGCCAGGGATAGACGAACGGCCAGGCCAGCGCCCCGGAGAAGGTCGCGTGTGCGCCAATGCCCATATTGGCCGAGGCGGAAATGGCCTTCTTGACCTGATCGACGGCCCAGACCTGCCGCGCCTTAGGGTTTCCCCGAACCGACGGATCGGCAAAGCCGTCAAAGGCTTCGTCATAGGCCGGGTGGACGGCGACCAACTGGCCTTGAAGATGGGTGGACAACTCCGTTACCTCCACCCCGTTTGCTTTGGCCACGCCCAGAAACTCGTCACAATAATCTTTTGAGGATGCCGCTTTTGCGAGGTCAATCAGACGAGCATCCCATGACGGAACCTGGACGCCTGAATACCCGCATTCGGCCGCCCATTTGGTGATCGACTCCCAGGAATTGAACGGCGCGTCATCGCTCGCGAACTGGGCGAGAAACAGGCCGGGGCCTTTGAGTGTTTTCATTATGTCCTCCCTTTTCCGCACCCGTTTTTTTTTGGGTTTGCGTGATGGCTATACTGGGAGTCGGATGAAAGCCGAATTTCCAGGCTTGACGCAGTGGTTAGGA
>CALAHL010000035.1 GCA_937891725.1 uncultured Rhodospirillaceae bacterium
GTCGGTACCGAGGGAAAGGAACGTGCAAGCCAAGATCGCAGCGAGAAAGATCCAGAACGTCTGACGGCTGACCAACCATGCGACCGGCGAAGCGTGCTGGCGACCGTCGATCGCGGCCTTGAGGATGTCAGTCATACGTGATGGGTTCCTTATATCCAGGCCGGGTCCTTTACGGCGTGATCAGGCAGCGTAATCGATGGCAGACGTGATCAGCCCGGTCACCTCTTCCGGTGAAGACCGGGCGGCGGGCTTGTCCGCGACCAATGTCCCACGACGCAAAACGGCGATCCGATCGCACACGGCGAAAACGTCGGGCATGCGATGGCTGATCAGCACGACGGAATGCCCTGGTCGCGAAGTCGGCGGATGAGGTCCAGCACTTCAGCGACCTGACGCACGCTGATCGCCGCTGTGGGTTCATCCATCAGGACGATATTCGGATTGGAGAGCCGGGTGCGGGCGATCGCCACCGCCTGGCGCTGTCCGCCCGACATACGGCGCACAATGTCGCGCGGCCGCGTCTCAGACTTCAACTCGGCAAACAGCTCGGCGGCCTTGGCGTACATCGCCCCGTAGTCCAGAATCGGCACCGGGCCAATCCAGCGCACCAACTCCCGGCCAAGGAAGACATTAGCCGCGGCGGTCAGGTTGTCGCACAGCGCCAGGTCCTGGTAGACGACCTCGATACCCTGGCGCCTCGCCTGCAGCGGATTGTGGAATTCGGTCGGTTGTCCGTTCACAAGGATCTCCCCCTCGCTCGGGAGGAAATTGCCCGAGATGATCTTCACCAATGTGGACTTTCCGGCACCGTTATCCCCCATCAGCCCCAGGATCTCGCCGGCCTCGATCTTGAGGGATATTCCGGACAGCGCCTGGATCGCGCCAAAGCGCTTCGACACCGCGCGAAGCTCGAGAACCGACATTCCATCCTCCCTTGCCACGCTCGTACCAGCGTGTGTCTTAGTATTTTGTTTATTTTATCAATTTAATATCCCCTGATCAACAATAATACCCTGGTATTCCGTGCAATGACTCGCTTGAATCGCGCAAAATTGCTCATAATAATTCATTTTATAAAAAAATTAGGCGTGGATGACGATCTGCCACGCAGAACGATCATGTGGAGGATGCAAGCCATGGTTATAGGAATCGCCGCGGGCATTCTCGCGATCGCCCTGTTTTCGGTCGCGAGCATAGTGGAAGCGCAGGACAAAAAGACATTGGCAATCGTGGTGAAGGGGTTGGACAACCCGTTCTTCGAGCAGATCAATCTCGGTTGCCAGAAATGGCAGAAGGAAAACCCGGATTCCGCGTATACCTGTTTATACACCGGTCCGGCGTCGAGCACCGACGAAGCCGGCGAGGTGCAGATCGTCGACGACCTGCTCACCACAGGTGTCGCGGCCATCGCGATTTCCCCGTCAAACGCTCCGGCGATGGGCAACCTTGTCAAGCGCCGCAACCCAGACATCCCGGTCATGACCATTGATGCCGACTTCATTGAGGCCGATCGCGGTCTGCGCATCACCTATCTCGGCACCGACAACTACCTCATGGGCGTGAAGATGGCCAAACATGCGGCCCGCCTGAAGCCGTCGGGTGGTACCGTGTGTCTGCAACTTGGCAACGCTGCGGCCGACAACATCAACGCCCGAGCCGCGGGTTTCCGAGACACCATCGCCGGGCAGAAGGGCATTGACCGGCTGACCGGGCAGAACAGCTGGACGGAGATAGACGGATGTCCGGTGTTCACAAACGATCAGGCCGACCTCGCTAACCAGCAGATGGCCGACACGTTCATCGCAAACCCGGACTTGGACGCGTTCATTCTGGTCGGCGGGTGGGCGCAG